>CAYQMQ010000156.1:0-5334 GCA_964418395.1 uncultured Actinomycetota bacterium | reverse complement strand
CGGTGCGCGGCCCGCGCGCCTTCGGGCTGCTGCAGGCAGAGGCCGGTGTGCACCGGCTGGTGCGCATCAGCCCGTTCGACTCGCAGAAGCGGCGCCACACCGCGTTCGCCAGCGTCGACGTGGTGCCGGTGCTCGAGGACGTCGATGACGTCATCGAGGTTCCCGACGAGGAGCTGCGCATCGACACCTTCCGCAGCTCGGGCCCGGGCGGACAGAGCGTCAACACCACCGACAGCGCGGTGCGCATCAACCATCTGCCCACCGGGATCGTGGTCAGCTGCCAGGACCAGAAGTCGCAGCTGCAGAACAAGGTCGTGGCGCTCAACGTGCTCAAGGCCAAGCTGGCCGAGCTCGAGCGGCAGAAGCGCCAAGCCGAGATCGACTCGCTGCGCGGCGACCAGCAGGAGGTCGCCTGGGGCAGCCAGATCCGCAGCTACGTGCTGCATCCGTATCAGATGGTCAAAGACCACCGGACCGGGCATCAGACCTCGGCCACCGACGCGGTGCTCGACGGCGACCTCGACGGGTTCATCACCGCCTACCTCGAGTGGAAGGCCCGCAGCCATCAGCAGGCGGGGGCGGCCCACGCGGGCGAGGGGTAGCCGCACGCGGGTGCTAGCCTCGGTGTCGATCGGGGCCGGGTTTCGGTCCGGTCCTTCCCTGTCGGGCACGGCTTCGTCGTGGAGCGACCAGCGTGATCAGGCTCGACCGCGTGACCAAGAGCTATCGGGGCGGCATCGTCGCCCTCGAGGACATCACCCTTGACGTGGACAAGGGCGAGTTCGTGTTCCTGGTGGGGGCGTCCGGCTCGGGCAAGTCGACGTTCATCAAGCTGCTGATCAAGGACGAGGAGCCCGATTCGGGCGACATCGTCATCGCCGGCAAGCGCCTGCCCGGCATGAAGAGCTGGAAGGTGCCGGCGCTGCGCCGCGAGCTGGGGTGTGTCTTCCAGGACTTCAAGCTGTTGGAGAACAAGACCGTCGCCGAGAACGTGTCGTTCGCCCTGGAGGTGATCGGCAAGCCGCGCAGCGCCATCGACGAGACCGTGCCCGAGATCCTCAAGCTGGTGGGCCTGGCCCACAAGCACGGCGCTTACCCCCACGAGCTGTCCGGCGGTGAGCAGCAGCGCGTCTCGATCGCCCGGGCCTTCGTCAACCGTCCGCGCATCCTGATGTGCGACGAGCCCACCGGCAACCTCGACCCCACCACCAGCGTGGGCATCATGAAGCTGCTCGATCGCATCAACAAGACCGGGACCACGGTCCTGATGGCCACCCACGACCAGCACATCGTGGACTCGATGCGCCGGCGGGTGGTGGAGCTCGAGGACGGCAGGCTCGTCCGGGATCAGCGACGCGGGGTGTACGGCTATGGGGCCTAGGTTCCGCTACCTGCTCGGCGAGCTCGGGATCGGGCTGCGGCGCAACCTGTTGATGACGATCGCCACGGTCGTGACGGTCACCGTGAGCCTGTCGCTGCTCGGGGCGGGGCTGCTCACCCAGCGGCAGGTGGACACCGCCCGCGAGCTGTTCTACGGCGAGGTCGAGGTGTCGATCTTCCTCGCCGACGGCATCAGCGAGGAGCAGCGCGCCTCCCTGGAGCGCGATCTCGTGGACCACCCGGTGGTCGACAGCGTGCACTACGAGTCCAAGGAAGAGGCCTACGCCCACTTCCAGGAGATCTTCTCCGACAACGAGTCGCTGCTGGAGGGGGTCTCGCCGGAGATCCTGCCGGCCTCCTTCCGCGTGTCGCTGGCCGACCCGGAGCAGTACGCGGCGGTGGCCAGCGCCTTCGAGGGCCGCCCCGGGGTGGACGAGATCGCCGACCAGACCGAGTACCTCGACCGTTTCTTCGCGATCCTCAACGGGCTGCGCAACGGGGCGGTGGCGATCGCGGTGCTGCAGCTGGCGGCGGCCGGCGCCCTCATCTTCAACACCATCCGCGTGACGGCGTTCGCCCGGCGCGAGCAGACCGGGATCATGAAGCTGGTCGGCGCCACCAACTGGTACATCCGGCTGCCGTTCATGCTCGAGGGCATCGTGGCCGGGGTGCTCGGCGCGTTGCTGGCCGGCGCCTTGCTGCTGCTCGCCTCGGTGACGATCCTGTCGAACGTGGCCGAACGCATCCAGTTCATCCCGATCGTGGGCACCAACGAGGTTCTCCAGGTGATCCCGGTGCTGGTGGTGGTCGGTGTCGTGATCGCCGCGGTCTCCTCGTTCGTCAGCCTCCGGCGGTTCCTGGCCGTGTGATCCCGGGAGCGCTCAAGAACGCGGGCTTGTCGACCGATCTGCCCGAAAGGCCGCAGCGCATGCGGCCGGGCTGCTGGCTCCGTCGATCGGGAGTGAACGGTGCGCGACCGCGGGTGGTCGAATGGCCACCACCTTTTCCCGCTTGCCGGTTGGACGAATGGCCAACGCCTGGCATCCTCACGGTTCGTGGGTTCGCAGCGGGCAAGACCGTGTCGGTCACGGCGAGCGACGCTCGTCGTGCTGAGCCTGTTCGCCGTCATCGCCGGCACGGTGGGGTGGCACCTGCCCGGAGCGGCTGCCGGCCCGGAGGCTGAGCGGCGCGCCGTCCAGCAGGAGCGCGAGGAGGTCCGACAGCGGCTGGAGGAGCAGCGCGGCGAGCTGGACGACACCGAGCAGCGGCTGGAGGAGCGGATCGACGAGCTCGACGAGATCGAGAGCCAGCTCGACGTGACCGTCGAAGACGTCGAACGGCTCGACCAGCGCATCGCCGAGCTCGACGCGCGCCTGGCCGAGCTCGAAGACGACCTCCAGGAGGCCGAGCAGGAGCTGGCGGCGGCCGAGCAGCGGCTGGCCTCGACCACCTCCGAGCTGGTGTCGACCGAGGAGGAGCTCGAGGCGACCCGCACCGAGCTGGCCGACCAGCGGGACCGGTTCGCCGAGCGCAGCCGGGCATCGTTCGTGCACGGCGGGGACGTAGAGATGATGACGGCGCTCCTGGACGCCGCCGACGTGTCCGAGTTCTCCCGCTCGGTTCAATACGTCGAAGCCGTGCTGGCCGCCGACCGCGACCGGGTCAAGCGAATCGCCGGCCTGGCGCGCCAAGTCAAGGCGGCCAAGCGCGACCTCGAGGTGTTGCAGGAGCGCCAGATCGCCGAGCGGGCCCACGCCGAGAGCCAACGCGACGAGGTGGCCCGGCTGGTCGCCGAGGAGGAGGAGCTCCGCGCCCAGGTCGCCGCCGAGCGCGAGGAACGCGAGCAGACCATGCTCGCCCTCGAGGCCGACCGGGAGAGCCACCAGGAGCTCGTCGCCAGCCTCGATCGAGCCAGCGACCAGATCGAATCCGAGCTCTCCCAGCTCGCCGCGCGCGAGGACCAGCTCAGCGCCGAAGAGCAACGCCTGGCACAGGAAGCCGCCGCTCAGCGGCGAGCCCGCGAGCGCGCCCAGCGGGAAGCCGAGCAAGCCGCCCGGCGAGAAGCCGCACGCAGCGGCAGCGGCGGCGGCAGCGGTGACAGCAGCGGCGGCAGCGGCCACTCCAGCGCGCCCTCACAGGGCGGCCAGCTGCAGCGCCCCTCGAACGGGCCGATCACCAGCAGCTACGGCTATCGTACCCACCCCATCCACGGGACCCGGCGCATGCACACCGGCGTCGACATGGCCGCCGGGTACGGCGCCCCGATCTTCGCCGCCGACGACGGGGTGGTGATCAGCGCCAGCAACCGGGGGGGCTACGGCCAGACGGTCGTGATCAACCACGGTGGCGGGCTGGCCACCCTGTACGCCCACCAGTCCCGCTTCGCCGTGCGGCCTGGCCAGCGGGTCAGCCGCGGCCAGGTGGTGGGTTACGAGGGGGCCAGCGGAGCCGTGACGGGCCCGCACCTCCACTTCGAGGTGCGGATCAACGGCCAGCACCGCGACCCGATGCCCTACTTGCGCTGACCAGCCCCGTCACGCACGGCGGCCGTCGCGCCACCTCCCGAGCGGCCGGTGGTCAGCACCGAACCATCTCCGGCGTGGCAGGCTAGGGGCCATGTCTGCCAAAAGCCTGACGGTCGCCGGCGTGGCGATCCTGTTGTTGCTCGTCGGCGGCGTGGGGATCGCGAGCTTCCAGCTCGGCCAGCGCACGGCGGACCCCATCGCGAACGCCGACGTCGACGTGGAGGACGCCGAGGAGTCGCTCTCCCCGCTGCTGGAGCTGTACGCCGACATCAAGGAGCGGGCGGTCGACGCGCCCGAGGACGACGAGCTCGTCCAAGGCGCGATCGACGGGATGCTCGAGACCCTCGACGACGACTACGCCCGCTACTTCCCGCCGCAGGCCATGGAAGCGTTCCAGGCCGGGGTGAGCGGCGAGTTCGTGGGCATCGGGGTCTTCATCGAGGACACCCCCGAGGGCGTGGGGATCGTGTCGGTCATCCCCGACAGCCCCGCGGCGGAGGCCGACCTGGAGCCGGGCTGGCGGATCGTCACCGTCAACGGCGAGGACGTGCGCGACGAGCCCAGCGACGGCGTCGCCCGGCGAGTGCAGGGCGAGGAAGGCACCGAGGTCACCGTCGGGTTCGAGGACGAGCAGGGTGAGGTCCGGGAGTTCACCCTCACCCGTCGGCGCATCGACATCCCCACCGTCGAGACCGAGGTTGAGGACGGGCTGGGCGTCGTGCGGATGATCCAGTTCAGCTCTCCCACCGGCGAGCAGTTCGAGAACGCGGTCACCGAGCTCGTCGAGCAGGAGAACGTCGGCGGGCTGTTGCTGGACCTGCGCGGCAACGGCGGCGGCGTGCTCGACCAGGCCGTCGAGGTCGCCGACGTGCTGATGGGGGAGGGCCCGGTGGTCCGCGTGGTGGAGGCCGACGGCCGCGAACGCGAGCTGACCACCTCCGAGGGCGGGTTCACCGAGGTGCCCGTGGTCGTGCTCGTCAACGAGGGGTCGGCCAGCGCCACCGAGATCCTGGCCGGCGCCCTGAAGCAGCGGGGGCGTGCCGAGATCGTGGGCCAGCCCACCTTCGGCAAGGGCACGGTGCAGACGATCAGCACCTTCGCCGACGGGTCGGGCGCGAAGTTCACCACCGCCAAGTACTTCCTGCCGAATGGCGACTCGGTCGAGGGGGAGGGCATCCAGCCCGACCGGGTGGTCGAGGATCCCGAGGAGCAGTTCGAGGTCGCCCGCCGCTTGCTGGAGCAGAAGGTCGCCGCTGAGAGCGCCGGCGCGCGCTGACCCTAATGGGCAAAACGAAGAAGAAGCAGCCGGACGGCGATGACACGACGATCGCGGTGAACCGGCGGGCGCGCCGCGAGTACGAGATCGTCGAGACTTTCGAGGCCGGCATCGAGCTGACCGGCACCGAGGTGAAGTCGCTGCGGGCCGGCC
>CAYQMQ010000155.1:0-5405 GCA_964418395.1 uncultured Actinomycetota bacterium | reverse complement strand
CGTCCACGCCGCCGAGGTCCACGAACGCCCCGAAGTTGACGATCGAGCTGACCGTGCCCTTGCGGACCTCGCCCTTCTGCAGCGTCTCGAGGAACTCCCGGCGGAACTCGCTCTGGGTCTCCTCCAGGAACTTGCGGCGCGACAGCACCACGTTGTTGCGGTTCTTGTCGAGCTCGATGACCTTGCACTCGAGCTCGCGACCCACGTAGGGATGCAGGTCCCGCACGCGGCGCATCTCCACCAACGAGGCCGGCAAGAAGCCCCGGAGGCCGATGTCGAGGATGAGCCCGCCCTTGACGACCTCGATCACGCGCCCGGTGACCGTCGAGTCGTTGTGGAAGATCTCCTCGATCTTGCCCCATGCCCGCTCGTACTGCGCCCGCTTCTTCGACAGGACCAGCCGACCGTGCTGGTCCTCCTTCTGCATGACCAGGGCCTCGACCAGATCCCCGACCGACACGACTTCGTGGGGGTCGACGTCGTGCTTGATCGACAGCTCCTTGGAGGGGATCACCCCCTCGCTCTTGAAGCCGATGTCGAGCAGCGCTTCGTCCGCGTCGACCTTCACGATCACGCCCTCGACGATGTCGCCCTCCTCGAAGGGCTTGATCGTCGCCTCGAGGGCGTTCATGAACTCCTCGCGCGAGCCGAACTCCTCGAGGATCACTTGTTCACCGCGCTCCCGCTCCGCGTCCGGGGCGGTGTCCAGCGTGGGGGTCGAACTGTCGGTCTGCGGCTCCATGCTGGTATCGGTTCTCACTATGTCGGGGTCGGGGTCCGGGCGCGCCCCGAAGAGGGGCTACGCGAGCATGCTAACCGAGCATCAACGCCCGCCAGGCAACGGGCGTTCGGTCAGTTTCGCCTACCGAGGCAAGCGATGTCAACGTATGACACGGCACGAGAGCCCAGTCTGCCGTGCGGCGAATGTGGGCGCAGCCTGGATGGTCCCGGGTGTTCCGCCCGATTCGCCGGCATCGCGGGTAGGCTCGGCGCTTGCCGTACCGATCGGAGGCCGAGAGTCGCCGTGACCGCAGCCCACTCCCCGAGCGACTTGGAGATCCTCCCGGGTCCAGCCCGGGCCGACGAGCGCGTGTTCGTGGAACAGCGCCGCGTGCAGCTAGGGGATGCCGACGACGCCGGACGCCTGCGCCTCGATGCGTTGTCGCGCTATCTGCAGGACGTCGCCGATGCCGACGCCGATCACGCGGGGCTGCTGGCCACCGGCGGGCCCTGGGTGCTGCGGCGGGGTCACCTGCGCGTCGCGCGCTGGCCGGCTTTCCGGGAGCACGTCACCACCCGGACGTGGTGTACGGGCACCGGCGCGTGCTGGGCGGAGCGGCGCACCAGCCTGCTGGATTCCGGCGGTGAGGAGCTTGTCGACACGGTGACCACCTGGGTGCACGTCGACCCCGCCACCGCCAGGCCGCGGCGTATCCCACCGGGTATGGACGCCGTCTTCGGCGGCCGGGCCGTGACGCGACACGTCGACGCCCGCCTGCGCTTGCCCACCGACCCCCCGGCGGACGCCGAGCCCAGGCAGTGGCCGCTGCGTCGTGCCGACCTCGACGTGATGGGCCACGTCAACAACGCGGCCGCGCTGACCCCCCTCGTCGACGTGATGGCCGAGCACGGGCTGGACGGGCCGATGGCGATCGACCTGGAGCACCGGGCGGCCCTGGCGCTCTCGCCGGTTCCCGTCCTGGAGCTCGCCCTCCGCGAAGGGTTCGAGGCATGGTTGCGCCAGGACGGCCGGACGGCGTTGGTGGCCCGCCTCCAGCCGGCCGGCCCTCCGCACATGGCCGATCGTCCGTAACGGGTCGAGCGGCGGGATCGACCTCCTGGAACGCGCGCGTTCGCGCTAGGGTGCAGGCGCCTTCTCACCGGGGTTTGTGGTGAGCAGAGAGCAGCGGCGCGAGGCCGGCAGGAGCTGGGATGGACATCAACACCCGGACGAGGACGCGCATCGGCATCGGCGTGCTCGGCCTGCTGGTGATCGCGGTCGCCGTGCGCCTGGCCGTTCCGGCCTCCGTGCCCGATCGACCCGGAAGGGACGTCGCGCTCGTGTCGCTGTCGGGCCAGGTCACCGACGCCGCCTCCCCGTTCAGCACCGGCGTCATCACCCCGCAGCTGGTGCGCCGGCGCCTGGACGCCGTCGCCGACGACCCGCGGTTCGGGGCGGTGGTGCTGCGGGTGAACAGCCCCGGCGGGGGTCCGGCAGCGAGCCAGGAGATCCTCGATCTCATCGCCGACCATCCCGACCCGGTGGTCGTCTCGATGGGTGATCAAGCGGTGTCCGGCGGCTACTACCTCGCGCTCGGCGCCGATCGGATCGTGGCGCAGCCGGCGACCTTGACCGGCAGCATCGGGGTGATCATGACCACGATCGACCCCAGCGAGCTGCTCGACGACCTCGGCGTGGAGCTGGAGGCGATCACCAGCGGCGAGCACAAGGACATGTTCCTACCCGGTCGGCTCAACGAGGAGCGCCGCGCGATCCTGCAGCGCCAAAGCGACCTGGTGTACGACGAGTTCGTCGAAGCGGTGGCCCAGCAGCGCGACCTGCCCGAGGAGGAGGTTCGCGAGCTCGCCACCGGCCAGACCTACACCGGGGTCCAGGCGCTGGAAGAGGGTCTGGTGGACGAGCTGGGTGGCCTGGATACCGCGGTGGACGTCGCCGCGGACCTGGGCGACCTCGAAAGCCCCGACATGGTCGAGCAGCAGCCCGGCATTTTCGAGCAGCTCGGCGGACCGGTCACCCAGGCGCTCGAGGCGCTCGGCGGTGCCGATCCCGCCAGCCAACTTCGGTCCCTGCGCGACGAGGTGCTCGCGCCACCCCAGCTGCGGACCGAAGGGAAGGTGGGGAGACGGTGAGCGACCCTGTCGATCCCGGCCAGGCCGGGGCGTCCCCGGGCCGGCCAGCCCACCAGGCCCCGGCCCCACCGCCCCCTGTCGCAGCACGTCCGGACCCGTCCGCCCCGGTTTCGCACGGGGACGACGGGCCCGACGCCGGGCTGTTGGCCACCGCCGTCGGCGTGGTCGTCTCACCGCTGGTCACGCTGCGGGCGGTCACCGCCCGGTCACGGATCGGTGAGGCTCTCGGCGTGGCCGTGGCGGTGTTGGCGCTGACCAGCATCGCCGGCGCCGCCGATTCCGGCATGCAGGGCGGGGGCGCGTTCGGCGGTGACGCGGCCTTCGTGGCCGGTGCGGTGGCCGGCCTGCTGGTCGGGCTGGGGATGCTGGCCCTCGGTGCGTTGATCGTTCTCGGTGCCGCCCGCCTGCTCGGGGGCTCCGGCAGCTATGCGGCCACCTTCTGCGGCATGGCCTACGCCGTGGTCCCGTGGGTGCTGACCGTGCCGCTGTCGCTGCTCGGAACCGCCGCCGGATTCCCCGGCCAGCTCATCGCGGGGGTTTTGAGCGTGGTGGTGGGGGTCTGGGCGACCGCGCTGACGGTCCTCGCGGTAGGGACCGCCCACGGGCTAACGACCGGGCGGGCACTCGCGGCGGTCGTGGCACCCGTGCTCGTGCTGGCCGCGCTGATCGGGCTGCCCTTCGCCATCGTCCTGCTCATCTTCTTCGTCGCCGTGGCGGTGGCCTGACACGGCCGGGCCTGGCGCCAGCGGCCGGGCGGCCGTGGCGGCGCGCTCAGTGCTTCTCGGCGTCGTACCAGGACGCGCCCACTGCGGTGTCCACCTCCAGCGGCACGTCGAGCTCCACCACGTTCCCCATCTCGGCGACCAGCACCGACCGCAGGGCGTCCTCCTCTCCAGGGGCGACCTCACAGACCAGCTCGTCGTGGACCTGCAGCAACAGCTGGGAGGCCAGGTCCTCCTGGCGCATGCGCCGATCGACGGCGATCATCGCCATCTTGATGATGTCGGCGGCACTGCCCTGAATCGGGGCGTTCAACGCCATCCGCTCCGCCATCTCGCGGCGCTGGCGGTTGCTGCTGGTCAGGTCGGGCAGGTACCGGCGGCGCCCCCGCATGGTCGAGGTCCAGCCGTCGCGGCGCGCCTGCTGCACCACGCCGTGCAGGTATTCGCGCACCTTCGGGAAGCGCGCGAAGTAGGCGTCCATGAGCTCCTGGGCCTCGTCCGGCGGGATGCCCAGCTGCTGGGACAGGCCGTAGGCCGACAAGCCGTAGGCCAACCCGTAGGTCATGCCCTTGATGCGGCTACGCAGCGTGTTGTCGACCTGCCCGAGCGGCAGGTCCCAGACCATCGCGGCGGTGGTGGCGTGGATGTCCTCGTGTGAGGAGAACGCCGCCAGCAGCCCCTCGTCGCCCGACAGGTGGGCCATGACCCGCAGCTCGATCTGGGAGTAGTCGGCCACCAGCAGGTTCTCGAAGCCCTCGCCCGGCACGAACGCCCGGCGGATCACCCGGCCCGCTTCGGTGCGGATGGGGATGTTCTGCAGGTTGGGGTGCTGGCTGGACAGCCGCCCGGTCACGGCCACCGTCTGGTTGAACTCGGCGTGGATCCGCCCCGTCTCCGGGTGCACCAACGGGGGCAGGGCGTCCACGTAGGTGCTCTTGAGCTTGCTGACCTCGCGGTACTCGAGCAGGCGTTCCACGACGGGGTGGGCCTCGATGATCGTGGTCAGCGCCTGCGCGTCGGTCGAGTACCCCGTCTGGATGCGCTTGGTCTTGGGCAGCTCGAGCTCGTCGAACAGCACCTGCTGGAGCTGCTTGGGGGAGTCGACGTTGAACTCCCGCCCGGCGAGCCGATGGATCTCGGCGCGCAGCGTGTCGACCTGCGAGCCCAGCGAGCCGGCCAAGTCCTCGAGTACGCCGCGGTCGAGGGCGATGCCCGTGGCTTCCATGCGAGCCAGCACCGGCACCAGGGGCAGCTCGAGCTCGTCGTGCAGCTCCACCTGCCCGCGGCTGGCGAGGTCGGCCCGCAGCGGTTCGGCCAGCTGCCCGAGGGCGTGGGCGGCTAGTCCCAGCCGCCGCCGGTTGGCCGACACCTCCAGGGTCAGCTGGCCGTCGTCGGCCTTGTCGGCGTCGAGCTCGACACCCAGGTGCTGGCGCGCCAGGCTGGCCAGGTCGTAGGCGCGTTCTTGTGGCTGGCAGAGATAGGCGGCGAGCTCGACGTCCAGCCGGACGCCGTCGAGTGACCAGCCCCACCCCGCCGCTCCGTGGCGCAACGTCTTGGCCCCGTGCACGATCAGCGGACGGTCGCCGTCGGCGAGCAGGGCGCCGAGGGCGGCACGGTCGTCGTCGCTCAGCTCGTCGAGCTCGGCAGCCACCGCGCCGGCTCCGCCGGTGACGAGCCCGACGGCGGTCACGCGCTGCTGCGGCAACCGCCCCTCGACCTCCGCAACCACGGCGATCTCCTGGGCGGCGGGACAGGCAGCGATCCACGCCGCGAGGTCGCCCGGGCCGGCCATGTCCACCGCCACGTCCTCGA
>CAYQMQ010000154.1:0-5435 GCA_964418395.1 uncultured Actinomycetota bacterium | reverse complement strand
ACTTCCTGCGGCAGCTGGGCGGCGAGCCGGTCACCTACGGCGACGGGCTGGCCGATCGCGTCGGTGAGCTGGCGCCGGATGGCGTGGACGCCGTGGCGGACTTCTTCGGCGGCGACTCGCTGGCCGCCAGCGACGGGCTGCTGTCCACGCCCGGGCGGGTGGTCAGCATCCGCGACCCCCACGGCGCCAAGGAGCGCGGCGGCACCTACGTGTTCGTCCGCCCCGATGTGGACGGCCTGGCCGCCCTCGCTGAGTTGGTCGCCGCCGGCCGGCTCACCCCCCACGTCCAGTCGGTGCACGACCTCGACGCCGTCCGCGATGCCGTCACCGAGGCCTCCGGCGGCAAGGTCGCCGGCAAGGTCGTGCTGCGCGTGGCCTAGCTCCGAGCTACTGCCGCCGGCCCACCTCGCAAACCGCGTGAGGCCACAGCGGTCCACGCGCCGGCCGCAGGGCGCTGCGTCTCACCCGCCGACGGGCCAGTGGGCCACGTCAACCTCGGCGTGGGGAAAGTGGGCGGGGTTGCCCGTCGCCAGCGTGGCCCCTGCGGTGATCGCGGCGGCAGCGATGAGGCAGTCGGCCTGGTGCAGCGTCACGCCTCGGGCCGCGTGGTCGCGCCGCCATGAGCCCGCTCGCTCGCCTTCGGTGTGACCGAGCGGCACGAGCCGGAGGCCGCGGAGGAATCGGCGGGTGGCTTCGTGCCCCTCGGCGCGCACCCCGCGCCAGATCTCTTCGACGTTGACCGCGCAGATCATGGGGACGTCCCCGGTGCTGCGCAGCGCGCGGACCCGGTCGGCCGCCGGTCGGCCTCGTAGCGCATCGATGACCACAAGTTAGCCCACTCGCCTGCGAGCGCCCGCGCGAGCCACGCGGGGCTATCCCTGCAAGGCCGCCGCGGCCGCCGCGACGTCGTCGAGGTCGTTGTAGAGGTGGAACGCAAGCCGCACCGAGCTCTCACGGACCGAGGCGGTGAGCCCGGCGCGGTCGAGCCGGTCGGCACCGCTGGCCGGGACACACACCATCGCCGAGTTCGACGGCGCCAGACCGAGCCGGGCGCGCAGCGCGTTGGCCAACGCGACGTTGTGGGCGTGGATGCGCTCGACGCCGAGACCGGCGATGGTCTCCAGCGCCGGTGCGGTGCCCTCCCACACCAGCCACGCGGGCGAGACGTCGAAGCGACGCGCCGAGCTCGCCAGCCGCAGCGGCTCGCCGTAGATCGCCGTCCACGGGTTGTCGCCGGCGTACCAGCCGGCGTGCAGGGGACGCAGCTCCTCCCGTCGCCGCGGGGCGGCGACGAGAAACGCCGAGCCGCGCGGCGCCAGCAGCCACTTGTAGGCGCTGGCCACGAGGTAGTCGACGCGGGCGGCATCGACCGGCAGCCACCCCACGGCCTGGGTGACATCCAGCAACGTCACCGCGCCGTGGCGGGCCGCGGCCTCGGCCACCGCGTCGATGTCGGCCACCCGCCCGTCCAGTGACTGCACGGCGCTGAACGCCACGATGTCGGTGTCGGCGTCGACGGCGTCGGCCAGCTCGGCCAGCGGCGCCGTCCGCACCGTCACGCCACGGTCGGCGTGTGCCAGGAAGGGAAACACCACCGAGGTGAACTCCTGCTCGGGCGCCAGCACACGAGCGCCATCTCGCACCGCCGCCGCGACGAGACCGACCAGCACCGACACCTGGTTGGCCACTGCGACGTCGGCCGGGTCGGCGCCCACCAGCGCCGCGAACAGCTCCCGCGAGCGCGCGACCGCAGCGTCGTGGTCGGGGCCGCGCACCGTCCCGTGCTGCCACCGCGCCATGCCGTCACACAGCGCCTCGACCGTGCCGGTCGGCGGCAGCCCGTACGTGGCGGTGTCGAGGTAGCCGGGCGCCCCGGGAAACGCGTCGCGGGCACCGGCGACACCTCGCGACTCGGGCTGGCGAGCGGGCGAGGTGGCCATGCCGGTTCCCCTCCGTGACGCGGCGCTCCGCGGCACCATACGCCACGGGCGCCAGGCAACAGCGGTGGGCGTCGTGGTGCCGTCGTCGTCGAGCGCGATCTCGTCGACACCGGTCGGGTGGTCACGGGGGCGTGCGCGACAGGGGCGAGCCTCCGTCCACCGGCGCGATGTTGGGGTTGCGGCGGAAGACGTTGTCCGGGTCGGAGCGGGCTTTGAGCGCCGCCAACCGCTGATAGGTCGCGGGGCTGTAGGCGCTTGTGACGCGGTCGGTGTCGTCGCCGGCGAGGTAGTTGACGTAGACGCCGGCCTCCCAGGGGCGCAGCGCGGTGAAGAGGCGGCGGACCCAGTCGGTCTCGGCGTCGGGAAGCGGCTGCTGGGGTGGGGAGGCGCCCAGGATCATGACGGCGTGGGCGGCATGGCGATGGGAGTAGGCGGTGGCCTCGGGGTCGACGTCGCTCACGGCGCCACCGAGGTGGTAGATGGCGGTGTAGCTGTGCCGGGAGGTGGCCTCCCACGCATGGTCCGTCAGCACCCGGCAGGCGGGCTCGTCCAGTGGGGTGAGGTTGACCGACTTCGCGTAGTAGTGCCAGCCGGGCGGGGCCATGGGATCGAGCATGGCCTGCGCTGCCGGGTAGGGGCGCCAGTCGACGGCGTCGAACAGGGGGCGGCCACAGCGGCGCAGCGGGGCGAGGGCGGCCCTGGCGTGCGCGGGATCGCCCGTGTAGCACGTCGCCACGACGCACACCGGCCGCCCGTGCAGCTCGATCGGCAGCGACGGGAGGGCGGGCGCCCGGCGGAGGTTGACGATCGTGGCCACCTCCCGCGGGGCGGTGGCGACGAAGTCGCGGTAGAAGGCCAGCACCTCGGCGGCGTCCTCGGCGGGCCACAGCACCGGTCCCGCCAGCAGCTGGCGCGCGATCGGGTGCAGGCGAAAGGTCAGCGACGTCACCACGCCGAAGTTGCCGCCGCCGCCCCGCAATCCCCAAAACAGCTCCGGATGCTCGTGCTCGGCGGCGGTGAGCACGTGCCCGTCGGCGGTGACGAGCTCGGCCGACAGCAGGTTGTCGACCGCCAGCCCGCAGCGGCGCATGAGCCAGCCGATGCCACCACCCAGCGTGAGACCGGCGACGCCGGTGTCGGAGACCACTCCGCCGGTGGTGGCCAGATCGAACGGGGCGCAGCCGCCGTCCAGCTCGCGCTGGCGCGCGCCACCCCCCACCCGGGCGTGGCGCGCCCTCGGGTCGACCTCGACCCCGCGCATCCGCGAGAGATCCACCACCAGCCCGTCGTCGCACACCGACGCCCCCGAGAGGCTGTGGCCACCGCCGCGCACGGTGAGCGGCAGGTCGTGTTCGCGGGCGAACCGCACCGCGGCGGCGACGTCATCGGTGCCGGTGCAGCGGGCGATGCCGGCCGGCCGGCGATCCACCGCCCCGTTCCACACCGCCCGCGCTGTCTCGTAGCCGGCATCGCCGGCCGCCAGCACGTCGCCCGAGAACCCGGGGATGTGGGGCGCGTGGCCACGCCGACCCCCGGCCGCCTCCGAGGTCGACGACCCCTCCGCCGCGGCGGACTTCGGTGGTCGCGGGCGCAACGGACCCGCTCGGCGGTTCCACGTCGGGAGCGCCCGGGCCAGCGCGGGCGGCCCGGCGAGCGTGACGGCCCCGCTTCCCACCGCGTCACCCCACTCCAGCTCCCCCTGGTGCCACCGGGCAAAGGCCAGCTCGTCGTTGACGGTGACCACGAGGTCCTCGTCGAAGCCGGGGTGGAAGCCACAGACCTCGGCGTCGCCGTGCTCCACCAGCAACCACAGTCGCTGGCTCCCGCTACCGGAATGGGGGCAGTCGAACCGGACCACCACGCGATCGCGAGGCAGCCGGTCGTACTCGAGATAGCCGGTGGTCCACGACCACAGCACCAGCGTCGGGTCAGCATGCTCGTGGGTGAGCTCCACCCATTTCTCTCCCCACGTGCCCAGCGCGATGATCACCGGCCACAGCTCGCGGCCGGCGGCGGTCAGCTCGTACAGCGAGCCCTGCCCGTCGGGCTTGGGGTGACGCTCGATCACGCCGACGCGCTCGAGCTCCCGCAGCCGCGTGGCCAACAGGCTGCGGGAGATGCCGGGTGCGCCCTCGGCGAGGGTGTTGAACGTCTTGCAGCCCAGCAGCAGGTTGCGCACCAGGATCGGCGTCCACCGCTCCGCCAACACCTCGGAGGCTCGCGCGATCGGGCAAAACTGGCCGTACCTTCGCATGGGGTCATCGTCGCACACCCACCCCCATCCGGGGAGTTCGCTTTTTGCACCGCGCCCGAGCCTCCATGCCCACTCCAGATCTTGTACTGGACGTGAGCGTCTGCGGCCCCCGAACGTTGAAGCCGCGCGAGGGGCAGCGTCCCGGGAGACGCTCACCGAGCGCGCCGCAGCGACCGCGACGCACAGGAGGAACCTCTATGAGCACCACCAACGAGCAGGCCCCGTCCGTGGCCGACCAGGCCCAGGTCGTGCTACCCCACGCCGCCGGCTACGCCAGCCACCGCACGATCGGCATCGGGCTCCGCAGCGGCCTCATCGAGGCCCTCGCCCAGCGGCCCGAGGGGGCGACGGCCGACGAGTTGGCCGCATCGCTCGGCTTCGATCCCTTCTACGTGGGGGTGTGGTTGCGCTCGGCGCTCGCCGCCGGGGTGCTCACGCGGGCCGGCGACGGCCATCAGCTGGCCCCGCACATGGCCGCGCTCTTGCTCGACCGCGACTCGCCCGCCTACGTCGGTGCGCTGTTCCAGGTGCTGGAGCAACACGAGCTGTTCGGCCGCTTCGAGGAGGTGCTTGCCTCCGGCGAGCGGCTGTGGTGGGACGACACCAGCCCCGAGTGGATCGCCGGAGTGGCCGGTAGCGGCAGGCCGTTCTACACCCGGCTGGTCCCCGGCGGCCTGTCGCAGGTGCCGGGGCTGGCCGAGCGGCTCGAGGCGGGGTGTCGCGTGGTCGACACCGCCTGCGGCGCCGGCACCGGCGTGGTGAAGCTCGCCGAGGCCTACCCCGCCTGCGAGATCGTCGGCGTCGACGGCGACGGCTACTCGATCGACCTCGCCCGCAAGCGGGTGGCTGAGGCCGGCCTCACCGACCGGGTCGACTTCCACGTGAGCCCGCTCGAGGAGATGATCTTCGACGAGCCCGCCACGCTCGTCATCAACAACATCTCCATGCACGAGTGCCGCGACATCGACCGCACCACCGAGCGGGTGCGGGCCGCCCTCGAGCCCGGCGGGTGGTTCGTGATCTCGGACTTCCCGTTCCCGGAAACCGACGAGGGGCTTGCCACCGTGCCCGGCCGGCTCATGTCCGCCATCCAGTTCTTCGAGGCCCAGATCGACGACCAGCTGCTGCCGCGCCGGGCCTACGACGAGTTGCTCGCCCGCCACGGCTTCACCGACCTCGGTGCGGTGGAGCTCACCCCCGTCCACGCGCTCACCTGGGGCCGGCGGGCCTGACGCGCGGGG
>CAYQMQ010000153.1:0-5445 GCA_964418395.1 uncultured Actinomycetota bacterium | reverse complement strand
CCCGCATCCACTGGCAGAACCTGGCCAACTTCGGGATCCTGCCGCTGGAGTTCACAACGACGGCCGACGCCGACCGCATCGACCGCGGCTCGATCATCGAGCTCTCCGGGGTGCGGGCGGCGCTGGAACGCGGCGACCACGAGCTGACCGCCGACGTGGACGGCCGACCGATGGCGCTTCGCCACCAGATGTCGGGCCGTCAAATGGAGATGGTGCTGGCCGGCAGCCTCATCTCCGTGTTCCGCGATGAGCTCGCTGCCGGCCGTCGATGACGGGGTCGGGCGGGTGATCTCACCGACGCCGGCGGCCGACGGCGGTTCGGCCGCTGATGACGCTCGCATCGTCGAGGCCCTGCCCGCGTGGGGCGACGCGCGGCTGGTCCGCCGCGTCGCGGAGGGGCGTGGGGCGGTGTGGCTCGCCCGGCTCGCGGGTCAGCGCGTGGCGGTTCGCGCCAGCCGCCGGTCGCTGCCGGCGCTCGAGTGGGAGCTCGACCTGCTCGACCATCTCGCCGAGGTCGGGGGTTTCGGGCTGCGAGTGCCTGCCCCGATCCGCACCGTCGAGGGGCAGCGCCACCACGCCGGGGTGGTCGTGGCTGCGTGGCTCGATGGGCGCGCGCCGCAGTCCAAGGCTGACTGGAACGCGGTCGCCGCGGCGCTGCGCGGTGTTCACACGGCTACCACCGATTGGGCCCAGCGCCCCGGGTTCGCCGCCTGCGCCGAGCTGGTCCGGGTGCGGCGCGCCGGCGACGTCGATTTGGACGCGCTGCCCGCCGACGTCGCCGGCGACTGCGAGACGGCGCTGGCCGCGCTCGCCGAGCACGAGGGGGCGGATGCGCCGCGCAGCGCCGTTCACGGCGACCCGACTGCCGCCAATCTGCGGGTGGTCGGCCACAGCGTGGCGCTGCTGGGTTGGGACTCCACACGCGTGGATCATCCCGGGCTTGACTTCGCCGGCCTGACGCTGCCGCCGGCTCAACAGCCATCCGGGGTGGTGCGGCGCGCTGCGCTGGCTCACGAGGTCGCGGCGTGCTGGCCGGCTGACCCGGCCAGGGCGCGCCGGCGCGTCGCTGAGCTTGCTCGCGCGTGGTCGTGAGCAGTCACGGCACGGCACCGCGCGGTGCTGCCCGACGCAGCCGGGTGCATATGGAGACGCGACGTGGGTACCCGGGGGCCTGCACGCACTCCGCGAACCCGCCTTGTACCCAGGAGCAGGATAGATGCGCACACGTTGGCTAATCGCGTTCGCGTCGGTGCTGGTTCTCCTCGCCAGCGCTTGCGAGTCGACTCAAGACAACGAGCCGGCCGGCACCGACAGCGACACCGAAGTGAGCGACGACGAGGGGGATGCCCAGCAGCGCCTCGAGGATGCCGTTGCCACTACGTTCGACCAGGAGACCGCCGAGTTCACCTCCACCAGCCAGAACGTCACCGGCCTCGGTGCCGCGGCCGGCACCGACGACGACCTGTCCGACGACAGCGCAGACGACGGCGCGTCTGATGACGACGCCGCGTCCGACGACAACGGCGGGTCTGATGACGACAGCGCGTCCGACGACGACGCTTCGGACGACGCTTCGGGTGCCGCCACGAGCGACGACGACGCCGACGGCACCGAGCAGGTCGAGATCGACGGAGCCGTCGACTTCGGCCAGGATCTGCGCGAGCTAACCCTGGCGTCGACAGGGTCCGCTCAAGGCTCCGGCGTGTCCGCGATTCTCGATCAGGACGACCTCTACGTGCAGCTTGCCGATGCCGCCCCCTCCGGCGACGCCGCGGCCAGCGACGAGGCGGCCACCGATAACGAGGGCACCGACAACGAGACGGACACTGACGCTGAGACGGACACTGGCGACGAGACGGATACTGACGGCGAAAACGCCGACGACGAGTCGGCGGATGTCCAGTGGGCCCGCGTCAGCGTGGAAGAGCTCGTGAGCGCCGAGTCGCAGGCCAGTCAGGCCCTGCTGCACGATCCTTACCTCATGCTGCAAGCGCTGGAGAACAACACGATCGAGGTTCGCGAGGGCGCCGCTGCCGGCGCGACCAACGGCGAGGACGTTGGTGACGAGGACACGACGTCCGACGACGATGACGGCGACGACGCCGCCACCTCGGATGAAAGCGAGGACACGGCCGGTGAGGACGGTGCCGCGGACAACGGCATGACCGACCAGCCCGACCTCATCGCCACCATCAACCTGACCCAGAGCGAAGAGCCGGTGCTGAACGCCCTGTCAGAGCGGACGGGCTCGGACGAGCTCGACGTCGAGGTGTGGCTTGAGCCGGCCACCGGGGACGACGGCGGCACCGAGGAGGCCGACGACGGCAACGGCGAGGACGAGCGTGTCCAACAACTCGCCATCACCGTTCCGGACAGCGCCGCCAGCGACGTGGATGGCACTACCGAGGACGACAGCGACGTCGGCGACGACGAGGACGGTGACAGCGCGAATGACGGCGACGCCGGCGATGACGGCGACGCCGGCGATGACACCGACACCAACGACGACACCGCCACCAGCGACGACAGCGTCGGCGAGACCGGTGCTGAGGCTCCCGCGATCGGCGAAGACTGGGAGCTGACGATCGAGCTGACCGACTTCGGCAACGAAGTCAACATCGAGACGCCGGAGGACGACGAGGTCGTCGAGGTCGGCGTGGACGAGCTGCGCGCAATGTTCAGCGGCCAGCGCGAGGACGTCGAGCCCACGCCCGATGCCGACGACGGCGTGGACGACGACACGGATAGCGAGAGCTGAGCCTCCCGACGGTGCTCACGACGACGGCCGGGCTTCGAGCCCGGCCGTCGCATGTGGTCGCCCTCAGAGCCCGCTGTCAGGGCACCGATCCGGGCTCGGTGCCCAGCGCGGCTCGCAGCTTGGCCAGCCAGTCACCGGCGGCGGTGAGCACGGCCGGATCGGGCTGATGGCCACCGTCGTGCCAGCGCATCTCCACTGCTGCGCCCCGGTCGGTGAGCCAGCCCGCCAGGCGCTCGGCCTGTTCGGGCGGGGCGATCGGATCGACCCGGCCGGCGCCGATCAGCACCGACAGCCCCGACAGATCCGGCCCCGGCCGCTCAGTGAGCAGCGGCGTGTCGGCCGGGTCGAAGGGCAGCATCGGCGCAAGCAGGACCGCCCCCCGCAGCAGCTGCGGATCGCGCACCGCCGTGGCCCAGGCGATGTTCGCTCCGTTGGAGAAGCCCACGGCCACGAGGCCGTCCAGCGGTCGCTCGTAGGCGGCGCACGCGGCCCGGGTCCAGCCGGCGAGCTCGTCCGCGCGGGCAGTGAGATCGGCTACGTCGAATACGCCTTCGGCCTCACGACGAAAGAACCGGTTCAAGCCGCCTTCGTCGACGCGGCCTCGCGGGCTGAGCCGGGCGGCGCCAGGTGCCAGCTGGTCGCCGACCGCCATCAGGTCGTGCTCGTCGCCGCCGGTGCCGTGCAACAGCAGGAGGGTGGTGCGCTCCGCCGTCTTCCCGGGCTCGAAGCGGTGGGTCAGGAGGTGGAGGTCGGTGGTGCTCATGGCGCCGGGTTCGCACGCGGCTCGGCTGGCCCGCCCTCCGTGGCCTGCTCGTCGGCGGGTTCGTGGAGCTTCAACGCCGGCAGGGCTGCCTCGATCTCGTCCCGTCGCGGCTCCAGCCATGGCGGCAGGCGCAGGCGGCGGCCGAGCTCCAGCAGCGGCTCGTCGCGCGTGAAGCCGGGCGGGTCGGTGGCGATCTCGAACAACACCCCGCCGGGCTCGCGGAAGTAGATCGACTCGAAGTACTGGCGGTCGATGACGGGGGTGACGTCGACGCCGGACTCGACGAGCGAGGCGCGCCAGGCGCGCTGGACGTCGCGGTCCGGTGCGCGCCAGGCGACGTGATGGACGGTGCCGGCCGCGACGAGGCCCTGCTCGCCGCGCGGCTCGATGTGGACGTCCACAACCCGGCCGGCCCCACCCTCGCCCACGGCGTAGCGCAGGCGGTTGTCGGCTTCCTCGACGATGTGGAAGCCGAGCCGCTCGCGCAGCATCGCATCGGACGGCTCGAGGGTGCTTTGGGTCATCGTGACGCCGAACAGTCCTCGCACCGCGAACTGGTCGGGCACGGGGCCGTCAGCCCATCCGGCCCGCTCGTCGCCGGGATGGGCCACCAGCTCGAGGCGGAGCCCGTCCGGGTCAGCCAGCGCCAGCACGTCGTCGGAGGCCCGGGTCGTCTGCCCGATGATCTCCACACCGCGCTCGCGCAGCCGCTGCTCCCAGTAGCCCAGCGACCCCTCCGGCACCGAGAACGCCGTCGTCGTGGCTTGGCCGGCCCCGTGGCGGCCGAGCGGCGCGTGGGGCCACGGAAAGAACGTCAGGATCGTGCCGGGATGGCCCGCCTCGTCGCCGTAGTAGAGGTGGTAGGTGTCCGGCGCGTCGAAGTTCACCGTCTGCTTGACCAGCCGCAGGCCGAGGACCTCCCGGTAGAAGTCAGCGTTGCGCTGGGGGTCGGTGGCGATGGCGGTGACATGGTGGATCCCGATCGGATGGGCGGCGCCAACCTCGGCGCGAGGATCGTCGGCGCTGGTCATGACCGAACCTCCTGGGGTGAGGGTAGGGCTCGAGTGTCTCCGATCGTGGGGCGAGTGTGCCCGCTGGCTGCGGGTGCCGCACCCGCTTGCCACCGGGATCCGGCGGGGACGGTGCTTGGCAGGGGAGACCGGGTGTGCCAGGCTTGCCATCATGGTTTCAGAGCCTGCCGAAACCGCGTCGCCCGAGTGGACGGCGGAGATCGACGGCTTCGCGGCCCACCTTGCCCACGAGCGCATGCTGGCTGCCCACACCGTGGCGGCGTATGCGGCCGATGCCCGCCAGCTCGCCGCGTTCTGCACCGCCGCCGGCATCACCGTCCCCGCAGAGGTCGAACCGCTGGTGCTGCGCCGTTATCTCGGGCGACTGGTCGACGCCGGCGCGGCCCGTTCCACCTTGGCGCGCAAGGTCGCCGCCGTACGAGGGCTGTTCGCCTGGTTGACCGATCGTGGCCGGCTCGACCACGACCCCGCCGCGGCATTGCAGGCCCCTAGTCGGCAGCGGTCGCTGCCGCGGGCGCTGTCACGATCGCACGTCCGGGCCCTGCTAGAGGCCTGTGACGACACCTCGCCGATCGGCCTGCGGGACCGCTGCCTGATCGAGCTCGCCTACGGCGCCGGGGCGCGGGTGGCCGAGCTCGTCGGCGCGGACGTCGGGGATCTGGATCTCGACGGGGGGACACTGCGGGTTCACGGCAAGGGGGGCCGCCCGCGGCAGGTGCCGGTGGGCTCCCCGGCCTGCCAGGCGGCCGCTGCCTGGCTGCGGGACGGCCGCAGCGCCCTCGCCCGCCCGGAACGCGCGGAGCCGGCGTTGTTGCTCGGCGCTCGCGGGGGACGGCTGGACGCCCGCGCCGCGCGCCGAGCGGTGGAGCGCGCCGGGGTTGCCGCCGGCCTGG
>CAYQMQ010000152.1:0-5445 GCA_964418395.1 uncultured Actinomycetota bacterium | reverse complement strand
GGCACGGTGTGGGCCGGCAGCGACCACGGCCTGTCGCGGTTCACCCCGTGATGCCAGCCCCACGCCCCGGTGCCGGCCGCCGCCCGGTGACCAGCGTGGCCCTGGCTGGCGCCGCGCGGCCGCCGCGGCACTGATGACGCTGGCGGGCTGCGACACCTCCGACGACGACCGGGTGGCCTTCGAGGTGGTGGCCACAGAGACCCAACCGGCCAGCGACCGCGTCGGTGGGGCCACGGCCGACGAGTGGCCGCCGGTCATGCCGGGCGCGGAGGTGGCCGTGGCCGACACGGCGGGCGACTCCAGCGAGATCGCCGCCGTGTGGGATCAGGTCGGTTTCCGCGAGCCGATGCCCTCTCTTGGCGACGAGCAGGCGCTGGTGGCCATCGCCGGCGGACCGCCGACGCTTGCCCGTGGCAAGTCGCCGAGGCGGTGTCAGCCCACAACCACCTCAACGTGGGCTTGGCCCCTGCCGACGAGCCGACGGACTGTGCGAGCCCCGCCCGGCAGTGGCAGCCCCGCGGCCTCGACGTCATCCAGTTCCGTCTTGACTGGCGCAAAGAGAAGCGCGGTGACCTCTCCGCGACGGACATCGCCAGCCATGCCGCCAGTCGACGTCGATGGTGAGACGCTTTTGCAAATCCGCTTGCATCACACCACCACTGCCATCGGCCTTCGCCGGCGCATCGAGGCGCCCCCACACGCCGCGATCACCGAACTGGTGCGCGTGCCCGACACCGACGCGCTCACCTGGATCGTGAGCCTCGATCTTTCGGCAGTGGCGCTGTCCGCTGGCGGCCGACCGCCGAGAGGCTTCCGACCGCCCGGGTCACGACTCGTGGGGTCTCGTCGGTTGTCAGCGGAACCATTGATCGCGCCATGCCCCGCCTTCGCCGCCGAAGCCGGGGTAGTTCGCGGGGCCGTCGGTGAACACCCCCGGTTTGGTTTTGCAGGTGGGGCAGTTCGGCAGCCGCCGGCGGTAGCGTTTGCGACAGGCGCGGCACCGTCGGGTCGTGAGCCGTTCTCTGATGGTCGCCCACCGGGTGTCGGTGTCCGGCATGGCCTCTCCCCTTTCCGAGATGCGGTGGTGCCTGTGGTTGTCGGGCATCGAGCTTGCGAGGTGGTCTCAGAGCCGTTGCTCGACAACCGATTCGAGCGGTAGGACGTGGTCGGTGCAGCTGTCGTCGGGTCGGCGGTCGGGCTCGGCCAGAAAGTCGCCGATGAGCTGGTCGGGGCAGTCGCCGCCGGCGAACAGCTCGAGGGTGGCCAGTGGGCGGTGGCCGGCGCCGGCCACCTCGATCACGTGGGCGGTGTCCAGCGCGGCGGCGATCGCGTCGCCGTTGTCGGGTGGGGCGACGTGGTCGACCTCGCCGGTGACCACCAAGGCTGGCACGCCGGCGGGGAAGGTGAACTCGGCCGGGTCGTAGACCGCCTGGACGTCCATGGCCTCGCACAGCGCGACGGTGCCCTCGCCGGCCAGGGTGGTGGCCGGCAGCCAGTGCCGGACCAGCGGCGCGAAGGTGACCTGCTCGCCAGCGGCGGCGGCATCGAAGGTCGCCGCGTCGGCTGAGCACACCATGGCGGCCTGCAGGCCCATGGTGAAGCGAGCCCCGCGCTGGTACTCGGCATAGCGGTCGACCAGCTGGCCGAGCTCGCCGTCGCGGGCCTGATCGACCAGCGCCGGCAGCTCGGCCGGCCCCTCGCGCAGGTAGAACAGGCTTGCCAGCGCGTCGATAAACACCGCCGGGGTGAAGGTGACCTCGTCGCCGCCGCGCGGGCTCACCGCGTTGGGCTTTTCGGCCAGACGGGCGGCCACCTCGCTGATCGCCGCGGTGACGTCGCCGACTTGTTGGTCACACCGCGAGCTGGCCGCACACGCCCGGTCGACGCGCTCCAAGGCGGCTTGCACGCCCGGCCCCGTCTGCGCCATGACATTGCGGGACGGATCAGGCGGGGCGATCAGCACCAGCGACCGGATCCCCGCGGGGTTGAGCGACGCCGCGTGCAACCCCAGATGGGCGCCATACGACCTGCCGAACACGTCTACCTCATCGTGGCCCAACGCGGCGCGCACCATGTCGACGTCCAACGCGTTGGCGCGATAGGTGAACGCGTCCAGGTCGACGCCGTCGTCGACGAGCCGATCGCGACACGCCGCCGCGGCCGCACCGGCGACGTCGAGGTCTGTCGCCACGGTGCCCTCGACCGCGTCGCCGAGACCGGGGCATTCCAACGCCGGGTCGCTGAGTCCGACTCCGCGCTGATCGATCACGATCGTCTTGCGACCGGCGATCGACAGGCGCTGCGGAGCGGCCAGCGCCGACTCCACCATCGGCTTGCCCGGCCCGCCACCCAACACCAACACCGGCGGGCGTCCCGCCGCGTCCTCGTCGCCGGCCACGATCACCGTGGCCAGCTCGATCTGCTCGCCCTCAGGGGCGGCGTGATCCAACGGCACCCGCACCGTTCCACACTCCACCCCCTCAGCCCCCACCCCGTCGAGGCCGAAACACTCAGGATCGGCCGAAAATCGGTCGGTCTCGCCCGACGCGTCACACGCCCCCAGCGTCCCCACGATCACGACCGCCACCAGCCACCCCCACACGGCCCTGCCACACCGCAGCCGCCGGCACGATCTGGCCAGGCTCGGCCGCCGACCGCCAGCTCCCGGTTCCGTAACCGTCCTGCATCCCCGGACTCCCATGGCGACGCCAGAACACGGGCCTTCCTGCGAAAGGAGAACCGCCACACACCAGCCCTGATACATCATTTAGCGCCGCCTGCTGCGGCGGGGCCACGCGTCGGGGTCAGATCACGCTGCTTGCCGGTCAAAAAACCCCGTCACACTTGCCGAGACCACACCCGCCTAACAAGGCAACGGACCTCCGGCCTTGCGCGCAATAGATCGGGCGAGGCGGTCGATGAGGGCGGACGCCTCCTCGTCGGTGGCATCGAACATCCCGGCCGCTGTCCAAGCGGTGACGTAGTCGTCGAAGAAGTCCTGGTCCACGACGGGCTCCCGACTCCCTGGTTGGGATAAATCGGGTGTATCACGCGCACCGTGTATGCCGTCGGCTTGGGTGGGCGTGCTGACCGCACGTGGTCCTTGGGGAGCGCGTGCCGCCCGCCCGTTGTCTGACACAAGGAGGGAGACATGCGAGGTGTCGAGGAAAGCGACGTGCGCGCCGGGCCGGTTGCGCTCGGCCGCGTGTGGCTGCTCGCGGCGGTCGGGCTGGTCGCGTTGGCCGGGTTGCTGCTGGTGGTGCTGGCTGGCCCGGGGGCCGACGCCCAGTCGAACGCTGACGAGGCGGGCGTGAACTGGAGCCCGTGCCACGAGCACTTCGAGTGCGCCGTGGTGCCCGTGCCGCTGGATCATCAGGGCGAGGATGGCGGCACGATCCAGCTGTCGCTCATCCGGCTGCCGGCCGCCGAGGGCGAGGCGCGCGAGGGCTCGCTGTTTGTAAACCCGGGTGGGCCCGGCGGCTCCGGAGTGAACTTGGTGCGGCGTGCCGGCCACTTCTTCCCCGACCAGATCCGCGAGCGATACGACCTGGTGGGCTTCGACCCGCGCGGTGTGGGGCGCAGTAGCCCGCTGCGCTGCTTCGGCACCACCGAGCAGGCCTTCGAGGCCGCTGCGAACAGGCTGTTCCCGATGACCGAGGAGCAAGAGCAGCAGCGCAAGGACAGCGACGAGGAGGTCGCCGACGCCTGTGACCAGCGGGCGGGGCGCATCATCGACCACATGACCACCGCCGACGTCGCCCGCGACATGGACCTGCTGCGGCAGGCGCTCGGTGAGGACAAACTCAACTACCTCGGCTTCTCCTACGGGTCCTACCTCGGCACCACCTACGCCAACCTGTTCCCCGAACGGGTGGGGCGCATGGTGATCGACGGCGTGCTCGACCCGATTGCGTGGGCGACCGGCCGAGAGGGCACCGAGCATCTGCCGTTTTCCACGCGGCTGAAGAGCCACGTGGGCGCACAGGACACCCTCGAGGAGTTCTTCCGGCTGTGCGACGCCGCCGCCGAGGACACCGACAGCGCCCACGACTGCCGGTTCGGGCCCAACGCGGAGGCACGGTTCGCCGCGCTGGCCGACGCGCTGCGCAATGAGCCACTGGAGCTGCCCGCCCCCGACGGCCACACCGTGGAGTTCACCTATCAAAGACTGATCGGCTCGGCGCTCGGGTCGATGTACGGGCCGGGCAGCTGGCCGTTTTTCGCCGACTTCCTCGTCTCGCTGGAAGAAGCCGTCGAGGTGCGCGACGACGCGACGCTGGAGCAAGCCGGAAAGCATTACGGCGAGCTGCGGCTGTCCAACCCGCGCGGCACTCCCGCCTACCCCAACTTCGTGGAGGGCTTTCCGGGCGTGGCCTGCTCCGACAGCGACAACCCCGACCGGTTCGGCGCCTGGCCACAGGCAGCCGCCGCGGCCGACGCAGAGGCCGACAGCTACTTCGGTCGCCCGTGGACGTGGGTCTCCAGCCTGTGCGCCGTCTGGCCCGGCGAAGGCGAGGGTCGCTACACCGGCCCATGGGACGCCGACCCCGCCGAGCCGGTGCTAGTGGTCGGCAACCGCTTCGACCCAGCCACGCCCCACCACGGCGCCGAGATCGTCCACGACCAGCTGGCAAGCAGCCAGCTGCTGACCTACGAAGGATGGGGACACGTGGCCATGGGCCGCAGCCCCTGCGTCGACAAGACCATCATCGACTACCTGCTGAAAAAGCACGACGACACCGAGGCGACCTGCCCCGCAGCGCCGTCGCCCTTCGACGTGCCGCCACCCGCCCCACAGGACAATGAGGGCGACGGCGACACCCGCTTCCCCGACATGGTGCAAGCCAGCGCCGCCGCCGAACGCGGCGACGGTAGCCACAGCGACGAACGCTGACCAGACGCCCACGCGGTCCCCAGCCCGCCCACGGCGCGGGCTGGGGACCGTCAAGACCCGCAAGCAGTGAGCGCCAAGATCGCCAGCAGGTGCTCGAGAGGCACTTCCGATGCCTGACCCGCTCGAGGGTATGACGTCACGCGGGACCATTGTGACGGGTCCCAGTCGAGATCACCTCTAGTCGCGGTGATCTCGGTGAGGGAGCTGCAGCTGTTGGAGGAACTCGAGGACGAGCGTGATCTGCGCGCGCTGCACCAGGCCGAGGCGGAGGACGACGGCACCCGCATCCCGTGGGAGGACGTGAAGGCCGACGCAGGTCCGTAGCGGTGGCCGCGTCCTACCGCATCGAGTTCACCTCTGCGGCGGCGCGGCAGTTCCGCAAGCTCCCGTCCCAGGCGCGGTCACGACTCCAACACCGCATCGACAGGCTGGCTGACAACCCTCGTCCGCCCGGTGTCGTTGCGATCAAGGGCAGTTCCGGGGCGCTGCGGCTCCACGTCGGCGACTATCGCGTGATCTACCGCGTGGAAGACGATCTCCTCGTGGTCCTT
>CAYQMQ010000151.1:0-5447 GCA_964418395.1 uncultured Actinomycetota bacterium | reverse complement strand
ATCGCGGAGTGCATGGAGGCTGCTGCGAGTGCAACGCACTCGCGATTAGCCAACGCGGGGCTGATGCCGTTCACTTGACCCCGCATCACCCCACCCGCCTCCGTAACAGAAGCGAGCCTCCATGGGCGCCGACGGCCCCCACGAGCACGACCGGGCGCAGGGGCACCTCCCGGCCGCGGACCACGGCCACGCCCACGGCCCGGACCCTGGCGCCGCCCATCCGCCCCACCCCGACCACGACCACGCTCACGAGCACGCGGAATCGGCCGGCGTGTGGGATCGCGTGACGGGCTGGCTGGTGCCGCACAGCCACGATGTGAGCGACCAGATCGACTCGGCGTTGGAGCGCAGCGCCGACGGCATCCGCGCCACCAAGATCACGCTGGCGGTGCTGGTGGCGACGTCGGCGCTGCAGCTGGTGATCGCCGTGATCAGCGGCTCGGTGGCGCTGCTGGCCGACATGGTCCACAACGTGGCCGACGGGCTGACCAGCATCCCGTTGTGGATCGCGTTCGTGCTCGGCCGGCGCCTGCCGAACCGGAGCTACCCGTACGGCTACCGGCGGGCCGAGGACCTGGTGGGGGTCCTCATCGTGTTGATGATCGCCGCCTCGGCGGCGCTGGTGGGTTGGCACTCGATCCAGCGGCTGATCGCCCTCGAGCCGATCGCCCATCCCGGCTGGGTGCTCGGCGCGGGGGTCGTGGGGGTGGCCGGAAACGAGCTCGCGGCGATGGTGCGCATCCGCGTGGGCCGGCGGATCGGCTCGGCGGCGCTGGTCGCCGACGGCTACCACGCCCGCACCGACACGCTTGCCTCCTTCGGCGTCATCGTGGCGGTGATCGCCACCTGGCTTGGCGCGCCGATCGTCGACCCGCTCATCGGGCTGATCATCACCGGGCTCATCGTGTGGATCCTCGCCCAGACGGCCCGCCAGGTCGTGCGGCGGCTCATGGACGGGGTCGAGCCGGAGGTGATCGCCACGATGGAGCAGGTCGCCGGGGGGGTGGACGGCGTCCGCGACGTCGGATGGGCGCGGGCGCGTTGGGTGGGTCACCGGCTCAACGGCGATCTCGCCGTGACCGTGGACCCGGAGCTGACCGTGGCCGCCGGCCACGACGTCAGCGAGGAGGTGCACCACGCGCTGTTGCACGCCCTGCCCCACCTCGAAGAGGTCACCGTCCACGTCAACCCGCTGCACCACGACACGACCGTGGATCCGCACCATCGCACCCGCCATCACCATGACAACGGCGCGTGAACGGTCTCAGCCACCCCACGGCAGGCGCACCTCGAGGCGGCCGCCGTGGGCGACGGCCTCGGTGCCCAACGCCTCGCACGCCCGCGACAGGCGCCGGTGCAGCCAATCGACATCGGACGGATCCGCCGGCCGAGTGCGGCAGAAGTCGAGCTTTGCCGGCACCGCCTCGATGCGGTGCACCCCGCCCGTATCGACCTCCAGCAGCCACAGCAGCCCGAGGTCGTTGCGCCGGTCGGGGTCGACGGCGTAGTCGTCGAGGAAGTCGCCGAGGTCATACAACACCGGGGTGCCAGCCAGGTGGGCGACGCCGTGGGGCACGTGGGCTGAGTGGCCGGCGACCACCTCGGCGCCCGCGCGAGCCAGCTCGTGGGCGGTGGCGCGCACGTGGGCGACCGGCTCGGTGGTCATGTTCGGGCCCCAGTGCGGGGTGACCAGCCGAACATCGGCATCCAGCGCCGACACCGTCTCGCTCAGCCAGTCGGGCACGTCGTGGGCGAGGTCGGCGTAGGCGATGCCGGGCCGGTCAGCGCCGGCGGCGAAGTCGCGCGGATGGTCGGACACCGCCACCAGCCCGAGGCGGACCCCTCCGGCGCTGAGCATCAGCGGCCGCCGTGCCGCGTCGACGTCGAACCCGGCGCCCGCATGGGCGATGCCGACCCGGTCGAGGTGGGCGATGGTGTCGGCCAGCGCCGCCGGGCCGAAGTCGAGCGCGTGGTTGTTGGCCAGCGTCACGGCGTCAACGCCCGCCTCACCGAGAACGTCGGCGGCCGCCGGCGGGGCGCGAAAGAAGAACGGCTTGGCCGGGTCCGGCCACGGCTCACCGCGCGTGGAGATGCAGCACTCCAGGTTGCACACGAACAGGTCGGCGGCGCGGGTCAGGGCGGTGAGGTCTGGGTCGAGGACGTCGGTGTCGACCTCCAGCCGCTCGCCGACCTTGCGGCCGAGCATGACGTCGCCGGCCAGCGCCACCGAGATCGTCATCGCCGGCCATGGTAGGCGCCGCGGGCTCAAGCCAGGGTCAACACGATGTTGCCGATGTGGTCGCTGGACTCCATGCGTCGATGGGCTTCGTCGGCGTGCTCCAACGCGAACACCGAGTCGATGACCGGCCGCAGGCTGCCCTCAGCGAACCCCGGCCAGACGTCGGTGCGCAGCTGCCGGGCCAGTGCGGCCTTCTGCTCCACCGGACGCGGCCGCAACGTGGAGGCGGTGACGCTCAACCGGTAGGTCAGCAGCCGGGCCAGGTCGAGCTCGGCTTGCCGGCCGCTCATGAGCCCGATGATCACCAGCCGGCCGTCAGGGGCCAGCGCCTTGATGTTGCGCTGGAGATAGTCGCCGCCGACGATGTCCAGCACCACGTCGACCCCGCGGCCCTCGGTCAGCGCCACGACCCGTTCCAGGAAGTCCTCCTGGCGGTAGATGATCGCCGCGTCGGCGCCCAGCCGCCGGCACGCCTCGGCCTTCTCCTCGGTGCCGACGGTGACGAACACCCGGGCGCCGGCTCGCTTGGCCATCTGGATCGCGGCGGTGCCCACCCCGGATGAGCCGCCGTGCAACAGCGCCGTCTCCCCACGGGCGAGCCGGCCGCGCAGCGACAGGTTGTCGTAGGCGGTGGCATACACCTCGTAGACGCTGCCGGCCTCGGCGGGCCCGAGCCCCTCCGGCCACGGCAGCGCCACCGACGCCGGCACGGTCACCAGCTCGGCGTACCCGCCGCCCCTGAGCAGGGCGCAGGCGCGGTCGCCGACCGACCAGCCCACCACGTCGTCACCGACGGCGGCGACCTCGCCGGCGGCCTCCAGGCCCAGGACGTCGGTGGCTCCCTCCGGGGGTGGGTAACGGCCCTTGCGCTGGAGCAGGTCGGCCCGGTTGACCCCGGCGGCGTGAACCCGCAACAACAGCTCGTGCGCGGCCGGCTGCGGGTCGGGCCGCTCGACGAGCTCCAGCTTCTCCGGCCCGCCGGGTTCAGAGACCACGATCGCCTTCATCCTGTGCTCCTGTCTGCCGCGACAGCGGGATCCTGCCAGGACGAATCGTCCTGCGGGCGGTGTCCTGGTAGCCTCGGGGCGACCATCGTGAACAACCGTGTCGTCGACCGGCGATGCGGCGTTGGCGTCGCCCTTGGGGACGTCCACGTCGCGGAAGGAGGCTCGTGGCCGCGGAAGAAGCACCATCCGGAGACATTCAGCCGGGGCAGATCATCACCGGCAGGGTCGTCAGCCTGCAGGAGTTCGGCGCGTTCGTCGAGCTCGCGGGCGACGTGACCGGTCTCGTGCACATCAGCGAAGTCGACAAGGACTACGTCGACAACATCCACGCCTACCTGACCGAGGGGCAACAGGTCCAGGTCAAGGTGCTGGCGATCAAAGACGATGGGCGAGTCGACCTGTCCATCAAGCGGGCTGACCCCGAATGGGAGGAACAGCAGTCGCGTCGGGCGCCCGGCAAGGTCGATAAAGAGTTCAACCAGCGGCTGCGCAAGTTCATGCACCAGTCCGACATGATCCAGGGCGAGGTGCGCCGCCGGCGTCGCTCGCGCCAGCGATAGCCGACGTCGCCCGCCCCCGCCCCCCGCTGCGCCGGCGCTCCCTACTGCGCGGCTGCCGCTTGGTGCTGACTGGGCGTGCCCCGACCCCGCCGTTCCGCGGTGGGGTCGTCGTGTGAGCCACGGTTCGGCTCGGCGCGCGGTGGCCGTCGGACGGTCGCCACCTGGCATTTCTCAACATCTGTGTTAGAGTATCGGCGTGACCATCTTGGACGACAGCCTGCTGGATCTCCTGGGCGACACGCGCGCCCGGGTGGTGCTGGAGCTGCACGACGGCCCGCGCGGGGTGGCCGAGGTGGCCGCCGCGCTCGGCCTCAGCGAGGTGGCGGTTCGCCGCCACCTGCACGCGCTGGAGCAGGACGGGCTGATCGATGCCGAGACCGTGCGGCGTGAGGGGCCGGGCCGCCCGGCCGCTCGCTACCGTCTGACCGAACGGGCTCGGCGGTTGCTGCCCGACCGCACCGGGGAGCTGGCCAACGAGCTGCTCGAGTTCCTCGAGGCCGAGGGCGGGCGCAGCGCGGTGCTGCGGTTCCTGCGCTGGCGGCGCTCTCGCCAACAGGAGCGCTACGCTGCTGAGTTGGACGACGACGCCACCCCGGCGGAGCGGGCCGAGCACTTGGCGCAGCTGCTGACCGAGGACGGCTTCCCGTCGCGCCTCGAGTCAGGCGACGGCACCCTGACCCTGCGTCAGCAGCATTGCGCGATCCGCGACGTCGCCGCCGAGAACCCCGAGTTGTGCGCGTTCGAGGCGGCGATGTTCCGCGATCTTCTCGGTGTCGAGGTCCGGCGGCGCGAAACCATCGCGGCGGGCGACGATGCGTGCCGCTGCCACCTCGCGGTGGACGCGCCCGACGCCCCAGCCGAGGCCTCGACCGGCGCCTCGCCCGGCTCGAGTGGTGAGACCTCATGACGCGACCTCATGAGCTGACCGCCTCCCGGCCGCCGAAAACGAACCCTTCGAACCCGAGCACCGACTGACGCCGCGACGCGACACAGGAGTACCGATGGCTACCCGCGCAGAAGATCTCCAACTGGACACGTACCAGTACGGCTGGCACGACGATGTCACCCCCGTCTTCGAGCCCAAGAAGGGGGTGTCACGCGAGGTCATCGCCGAGATCTCGGAGATGAAAAACGAGCCGCAGTGGATGCGCGACCTCCGGCTCAAGGCCTTCGAGCAGTTCCTGCGGCGGCCGGTGCCCACCTGGGGCGCCGACCTGTCGGCGATCGACTTCGACGACATCTACTACTTCATCCGCTCCACCGAGGAGCAGGCCAACAGCTGGGATGAGCTGCCCGCGGAGATCCGCGAGACCTACGACAAGCTGGGCATCCCCGAGGCGGAGAAGCAGCGCCTGATCGCCGGTGTCGCCGCCCAGTACGAGTCCGAGGTCGTCTACCACAAGGTGCGCGAGGACCTCGAGGCCCAGGGCGTCATCTTCACCGACACCGACACCGCCCTGCAGGAGTACGAGGAGCTGTTCCGCGAGCACTTCTGCACCGTGATCCCCGCCAACGACAACAAGTTCAGCGCGCTGAACACCGCGGTGTGGTCGGGCGGCTCGTTCATCTGGGTGCCCGAGGGCGTCGAGATCGACATCCCGCTGCAGGCCTACTTCCGCATCAACCAGCAGAACATGGGCC
>CAYQMQ010000150.1:0-5468 GCA_964418395.1 uncultured Actinomycetota bacterium | reverse complement strand
GGCCGGCAGCGCGCCCGGCGAGCGCGCGAGGCGCTCACCGGCCAGCACCACGACCCGCCCGGCGTCGGCCAGCGCCGTGGCGACCTCCTCGGCCAGCTCCCCGGTGGCCGCATCGCCAGCCAGGGCCGCCAGCGTGCGCGCCTCGTCCCCCGCCGGGGTGCGCACCCAGCGCCAGGCGATCTCGGACAGCGAGCCCAAATCCGGGCCGACCGCGACGATGCGCTGGCGGCGCTGGCGCCACGCCTTGCGCAGCCGGAGGTGCAGGATCGGCACCTCCTCGCGGGGATCGAGACCGGCGACGAGCACCACATCGGCGCGCTCGACGTCGTCGTAGGTGGGACCCGTCGTGCCGGCGACCGCCCCGAGCACGTCGTGCTCCTCGTCGGGGCGGGGCCACAGGCGAAAGTCCACGTGGTCGGTGCCGATGCCGTCGCGGGCCAGCCGGCTGACGGCGTAGCTGTCCTCGTCGGTCAGCCGCCCGCCGGTGAGCACCCCGACGGCGTCGGGCCCGCCGGCGTCCAGGGCGGACTGCACCCCGTCGGCGGCGGCCGCCAGCGCCTCGCGCCAGCTGGTCGGGTGCAGCCGGCGCCAGTCGCCGCGGGCTTCCGGCGCCCGCACCCGCTGGGCGTGGTTGACCCACTGGTAGCCGAACCGCCCCTTGTCGCAGTTCCACATCTCGTTGACGGCCATGTTCTCGCCCGCCAGCTGCCGCTGGATCTCGCCGCGGCGGGTGTCCACCCGGAGGTTGCACCCGGCCGAGCACTGGTTGCACACCCCCGAGGTCGAGCGCAGGTCGAAGGGGCGGCTGGTGAAGCGGTACGTCGACGCGGTCAGCGCCCCCACGGGACAGATCTGGACGATGTTGCCGGAGAAGTAGCTGTGGTAGGGCTCGTCCTCGTAGATCGCCACCTGCTCCAGCGCGCCGCGCTCGAACAGCTCGATGAACGGGTCGCCGGAGATCTGCTGGGAGAACCGGGTGCAACGGGCGCACAGCACGCAGCGCTCGCGGTCCAGCGCGATCTGGGGGCTGATCGGGACCGGCTTAACGTAGCGGCGCTTGTGGTCGAAGAAGCGGCTGTCGGGCGGCCCGTGGGCCAGCGCCTGATCCTGCAGCGGGCACTCGCCGCCCTTGTCGCACTGGGGGCAGTCCAGCGGGTGGTTGATCAGCAGGAACTCGAGCTGGCCGCGCTGGGCGGTCGCGGCCGTCTCGCTGGTGAGGTGGGTGCGCACCTCCATCCCGTCGGTGCAGGTCGTCGAGCAGGCCGTCATCGGCTTGCGCATCCCCTCGATCTCGACGATGCACTGCCGGCAGGCGGCGATCGGGTCGAGCAGCGGGTGGTCGCAGAACCGCGGGATCGTCACGCCGAGCTGCTCAGCCGCCCGGATCACCAGGGTGCCGGTGGGCACCTCCAGCTCGACCCCGTCGACGGTGACGGTGACCGTCTCGTCGTCCTGGCTCATGCGCTGCTCACTGCTTGGTCGGGGCGGTGGCGGCCGCTGTTGTCGGCGACCACGCCGGCGTGGCCCTCGATCCCCTCCGGGTGGCGCCCGTGGGCGATCAGGTGCTCGTACTCGTCACGGAAGTACTTCAGGCTCGACTTGATCGGGCTGACCCCGCCGTCGCCGAGGGCGCAGAAGGCCCGCCCGAAGATGTTGTCACAGGCCTCGTCGAGCACGTCGAGGTCGGCGCGCTGCCCGCGGCCGTCCAGGATCCGCTGGTAGACCTGCGACAGCCAGAAGAACCCCTCGCGGCACGGGGTGCACTTGCCGCACGACTCGTGCTCGTAGAAGCGGGTCCAGTTGAAGGCGGCCTCGACGACGCTGGTGCGGTCGCTGTACATCATCATCGCCGCGGTGCCCAGCAGGCTGCCGACCTCGGCGATCGAGTCGAAGTCCATCGGCGTGTCGTAGTGCTCGGCGGTCAGCAGCGGGGTGGACGAGCCCCCCGGGGCCCAGAACTTCAGCTCCCGGCCCGGCAGCATCCCCCCGCAGGACCCCTCGACGATCTCGCGGGCGGTCGCGCCCATCGGCCACTCGTAGTTGCCGGGGCGGGCCACCTCGCCGGAGACGCAGAACAGCTTCGGCCCCGGCGACTTGTCGGTGCCCATCGACCGGTACCAGTCCACCCCGTGCTGGACGATGTGGGAGACGTTCATGATCGTCTCCACGTTGTTGACCTGGGTGGGCATGCTGTACAGGCCCGCGACGGCCGGGAACGGCGGCCGCAGCCGCGGCTGGCCGCGCCGCCCCTCGAGGGCGTCGAGCAGCGCCGTCTCCTCCCCGCAGATGTAGGCGCCCGCGGCGTAGTGCAGCGTCACGTCCACGTCGACGCCCGACCCGCGGATGTTCTTGCCCAGATACCCGTGCTCGTAGGCTTCCGCGATCGCCTGCTCGAGGCGGATCCCCGGCCACAGGTACTCGCCGCGCAAGAAGATGAACGCCCGCTGCGAGCCCAGCATGTAGCAGGAGACCGCGATGCCCTCCAGCAGCTGGTGGGGATCGCGCTCCATCAGCTCGCGGTCTTTGAACGTGCCCGGCTCGCCCTCGTCGGCGTTGACCGCCAGATACACCGGCTTGCCGCTGCCGCGCGGGGTGAAGCCCCACTTGACGCCGGTGGGAAAGCCCGCGCCGCCACGCCCGCGCAGCCCGGCGTCCTTGAGTTGCTGCACCAAGTCGGTGGGCTCCTGGGCGAACGCGGTCTCGTAGCTTTGATACCCGCCGGTGCGCACAAACCCGTCGAGGGTGTGCCCGTCGGCCACGTCGAAGCGGGCGGACAGCACCGTGATCGGCTCAGCCATCGCCGCGCTCCTCGCCCTCGCCTGCGTCGGCGTCCCCTGTGTCGCCGTCGCCCGCGTCCCGCTCGCCGTCACCCCGGCCGCCCGCGCCGGTCTCGGGCTCGTCCTCGTGCTCCTCGCTGGCCGGGCCCGGCTCCACCTGCTCCCCGCGGCGGGGGGTGGGCTCGAGGCTGGGCTCCCAGTCCGGCTCGGTGGAGGGGAACTCCCGCGCTCCGGGACCGGCCCCGGCCTCGACCTCCTCAGGAGCCATGCCGGTGTCGCGCACCGCCTGCTGGGCCTGGGCGCGCTCGGCCTCGCGGTTCACCGCGAAGGTCGGCTCGATCGGCACCGGCACCACGCCCGGCCCGGACTCGACCGTCGGCAGGGCGCCGTCGTCGGCGCGGGCGTGGTGCGAGGGATGGCCGACCTGGGTGACCGTCTCGTCGTCGACCGGGCCCAACCCCGCCAGGCGGTGCGACACCGCGCGGGCACCCTCGGGGGGAAAGCCGCGCGTGGGCGCGGGCCGCTCGCCGGCCAGCAGCTGATCGATCAGCTGCTCGGCCGACTCCGGGGTCTGGCACTCGTAGTTGAGGTAGTCGACCGTGACCACCGGCGCGCCCTCGCAGTTGCCGAGGCACTCGGCGTGCTCGAGGGTGACGCGCCCGTCGGCGGTGGTCTCGTTGTGGCCCACCCCGAGCTTGGCGGCCAGCCGGTGGTACACGTCCACCGCCCCGCGCACCTGGCACGAGAAGTTGGTGCACACGCTGACGAGGTACTCGCCCAGCGGCTCGCGTTTGTACATCGAGTAGAACGTGGCCACTGCAGCGACCTCGGCCTTGGTCAGCTCCAACAGCTCCGAGCACAACGCCACGCCGTCGTCGGTGACGCAGCCGTCGACGTGCTGCACCAGGTGCAGCAGCGGCAGCAGCGCCGAGCGCTTGTGGGGGTAGCGACCCACCAGCTCGGCGGCCTTCGCGCGCAGCTCCTCGGAATAGGGCGAAGTAGTCACCGGTCGACGCCTCCCATCACGGGGTCGGTCGAGGCGACCGCGGCGATGACGTCGGCCACCATCAGCCCGCCGGTCATCGCCGGCAGCGCGCCGATGTGGATGAAGCTCGGATCGCGCACGTGCACCCGGTAGGGCTTGTTGGTCCCGTTGGAGGTGACGTGGTAGCCGAGCTCGCCGCGGGCCGACTCGACGGGGCAGTACACCTGCCCCTCCGGGACGGTGAACCCTTCGGTGACCAGCTTGAAGTGGTGGATCAGCGCCTCCATGGACTGGCCCATGATCTTGTCGATGTACTCCTTGGCGTTGCCGATGCCGTCCGGGCCCAGCGCCAGCTGGGCGGGCCAGCCGATCTTTTTGTCCTCCACCATCACCGGGCCCGGCGGCAGGCTCTCCAGGGCCTGCTCGATGATCCGCAGCGACTGGCGCATCTCACCGATGCGGACCTGATAGCGCGCGTAGGCGTCGCCCTCGTCGGCGGTGACCACCTCGAAGTCGTAGTTCTCGATGCCGCAGTAGGGGTCGGTGACGCGCACGTCGTAGGGCACCCCGGCCGCGCGCAGCAGCGGCCCGGTCACCCCGAGGTCGAGGCAGTCGTCCGCGCTCAGCACCGCCACGCCCTTGTTGCGCTCGATCCACACCGGGTTGTCGGACAGCAGCTGCTCGAACTCGTCGATGCGCCGCGGCAGCTCGTCCAACAGCGTGCGGACGTGGTCGGCGAAGCCGTCGGGCACGTCCTGGGCGAGCCCGCCGGGGCGGATGTAGGCGTGGTTCATCCGCAGCCCGGAGACGTTCTCGAACAGGTCGAGCACGCTCTCGCGCTCGCGGAAGCCGTAGATCATCGCGGTGGTCGAGCCGAGCTCCATGCCGCTGGTGGCCAGCCACACCATGTGGCTGGAGATGCGGTTGAGCTCGGTCATGATCACCCGGATCGCGTTCGCCCGCGCCGACACCTGCTCGGTGATGCCCAACAGCTTCTCGACCGCCAGGCAGTAGCCCAGCTCGTTGAACAGCGGCGACAGGTAGTCCATCCGCGTGACGAACGTCACGCCCTGCACCCACGGGCGGAACTCGAGGTTCTTCTCGATCCCGGTGTGCAGATAGCCGATGATCGGCTCGTTGCGCACCACCCGCTCGCCGTCGAGGGTGAGCTGCATGCGCAGCACGCCGTGGGTCGAGGGGTGCTGGGGCCCCATGTTGATCACCATGAGGTCGTCCTCGGCGGCGTCGGGGAGCTCCTGCCAGTCGCCGCCGACCAGCACGTGCTCGCGCGCGGCGACCTCACCGCCGTCGCCATAGGGGGAGACGGCGGCGGTCTCGTCCGCCCAGGTTCGCTCGTCGCTCATGACTCGTCGTTCATGTTGGTGTCGCCCTCGTCGCCGGCTAGTAGTCGCGCTCGTCGGGCGGGGGGATCGTGGCGCCCTCGTACTCGACCTCCACCCCGCCCAGCGGATAGTCCTTGCGTTGGGGGTGGCCGGTCCAGTCCTCGGGCATCAGGATCCGCTCGAGGCCGTCGTGGCCGTCGAAGACCACCCCGAAGAAGTCGTAGCACTCGCGTTCCATGTAGCGCGCCGAGCGGTACACGTCCACCGCGCTGGGAAGATGGGGCTCGACGTCGGACACCGACACCCGCACCCGGAACCGGTGGCCCAACGACACCGACGTCAGCAAGTAGGCGACCTCGACTG
>CAYQMQ010000149.1:0-5480 GCA_964418395.1 uncultured Actinomycetota bacterium | reverse complement strand
AGGTGACGGTCACCGACACCGAGGGGCGCACGCTGCACTCGCCGGACATGGCCGGCTCCACCGCGGGCATGACCAGCCGCCAGCTGCGCCAGACCAACGAGTTCGAGCAGGCGTTGAGCACCGACGTGGAACAGCTGCTGCAAACGATCACCGGCGACAATCGCTCGTCGGTGGTGGTGCGCGCAGCCCTGGACTTCGACGAGCGCGAAGTCGAGTCGGAAACCCGTAACCCCGACTCGCAGATCGCGTTGCGCGAGCAGGAGACCGCGGAACGCTACGAGGGCACCAACGTCACGCCTGGCGGCGCGGTCGGCCTCGACGGCGGCCCTCTCGAGGGGGTTGAGGGCGAGATCGACTACGAGAGCGAGAACCAGACCACCGAGTACGGGGTCGACCGCGTGGTCGAGCGCGTCGTCGGCGCTCCCGGCGCGGTCGACGCGCTGTCGGTGGCGGTGGTGATGGACGACGGCACCGTCACCGGCGCCGAGATCCCCCCGCTGGCCGAGATCGACGAGCTGCTCACCGCCGCGTTGGGGTTGGACGCCGAACGCGGCGACGAGATCGCCGTGACCGCCCTGCCCTTCCCCGAGCTCGACGAGGAGGAGGTCGAAGCCGCCGACGCCGGCTCGTGGAGCGAGCAGCTGCCGGTCATCGTCGCGGCGCTGGTCATCGTGTTGATCGCCCTGGCGCTGTTCCTCATGGCCCGCCGACACCGCGGCGCCACGCGCGACGAGTTGCTGCAGTGGGAGCCGGTGGCCGACCGCCCCGCGGGCCAGCTGACCACGCCCATGCCCGCCGCGCCCGCCCCCGCCGAGATGGCCGCGCCCGAGGAGCCCCGGGAGCTGGAGTACGCCCGCGCCCAGCGGGCCACCGAGGAGCTCGGTCACCTGGTCGACCAACAGCCCGAGGAGATCGCCGAGCTGTTGCGCAGCTGGCTGGCGGACGACTCATGAGCGCGCTCAGCATCCAGTCGCTGACCCGCAAGCAAAAGGCCGCCGCCCTCATCATGGGCTTGGGCTTCGAGCGCGCCCAACCGATGCTCGATCACCTGAGCCCCGACGACCAGGAGGCGCTGGCGCTCGAAGTCGCCAGGCTCGGCGAGGTGCGCGGCGACGAGCTCGAGGGCGTCGTCGGCGAGTTCCTCGAGGAAGCCCGTGCCCGCGGCTACATCATCTACGGCAGCCTCGAATCGGCACGTGAGCTGTTGCGCCGCACCCGCGGGCCCGAGGCCGACGAGGTCATCGCCCGGCTCGTGGCCACCGTGCGGGTCACCCCCTTCCGGTTCCTGTACGACCGCGAGCCCGGCGCCCTCGCCCAGCACATGTCCGAGGAGCACCCGCAGACGGTGGCGCTGGTGCTGTCGCGGCTGCCCGCGTCGACGGCGGCGCGCATCCTCGCCGGCTTCGCTCCCGAGCTGCAGCGCGAGGTCGCCCAGCGCGTGGCCACGATGGAGCCCACCTCCCCGGACGTGGTGTTGCGCGTCGAGGAGGCGCTCAAAGCCCGCCTGGGCGACTCGAGCACCCCCTACCGCCGCAGCGAGGAGGACGGGATCCGCGAGCTCGCCTCGATCCTCAACAGCTCCGACCGCGGCGTGGAGCGCACGATCCTGACGGCACTCGAAAGCGAGGATCCGCGCCTGGCCGAGCAGGTCCGCGACCTGATGTTCGTGTTCGAGGACGTCGTCAAGCTCGACGACCGGTCGATGCAGCGCGTGCTGCGCGAAGTGGAGCAGGAGTCGCTCATCTACGCGCTCAAGGGCGTGCGGTCCGAGGTCGCCGACAAGGTGCTGCGCAACGTCTCCGAGCGCGCCGCGGCGGTCATCACCGACGAGCTCGACATGCTCGGCCCCGTGCGGGTCAGCGCCGTCGAGGAGGCCCAGGGCGAGATCGTGCGGACGATCCGCCGGCTGGAGGAATCCGGCGACATCGTGGTCCTGCGCGACGGCACCGGCGGTGATCTCATTGAGTGAGGTGCTGCGCGCGACCGTCGTCGCGGCGGACCGGCGGGCGCTGACGGTGCCCGACCGTGACGTCGTCGGCCCGGTGCTGGCCGCCCGGCTCGAGGCCGCCCGGGAGGAAGGTTACGCGGCCGGCCACCGCGACGGGTGCGCCGAGGGCGAGCACACCGCCCGGGCCCACCTCGACGGGCTCGCCGCCGCCGTCGACGCGGCGCTTGCCGCCACGCGAGCCGATCTCGCTTCGGTGCGCGCGGCCCAAGCCGCCGAGATCACCACGCTCGCCGGCGACATCGCCCGGGTGGTGCTGGCCCGGGAACCGAGCCGGACCGGGGCGGACGCGCTGGCCGCCGTCGAACAGGCGCTGGCCGAGCTCGATGACCCGGACCTGACTGTCTCGGTCGCCCCCGACGACGTCGACGTGGTGAGCCGGGCGCTGGCCGGCCAGTCCGGTGTGACGGTGGTCGCCGACGCCCGGCTTGCGGTCGGCGAGGCGCAGGTGCGCGGCGTGCACGCCGCCGCCGACCTCACCCGCGAGGCGATCTGGTCGGCGGTCGACGCGGCGCTGGCCACCGAAGCCGAGGCCGCAGCCGAGTCCGGCGACGGCCGGGCCGGGGAACTGCGCCGAGGCGCCGCGTGACCGCGCCCCACACGCGTCTGCACGCCGCGCCGCGCCAGCTGGTGCGCGGCTCGGTCGCCGAGGTGGTGGGCACCGAGGTGGTCGTCCGCGGCCTGGTGCTGCGCGTCGGCGAAGGGGTGACGGTGCACACCGCCGACGGCGCCGTGCCCGCCGAGGTGGTCTCGCTCACCGAGCGGGGCGCCAGCACCCTCACGCTCGGCCACGTTGCCGGCGCGGCCCGCGGCGACGCCGTGACCCGCGACCCGGACGCGGGCCGCACCCCGATCGGTCCGTCGCTGCTCGGTCGCGTGGTCGACGGGCTCGGCCGGCCCTTGGACGGCGGCCCGCCACTCGACGAGCCGGGCTGCCGCGTGGAGGAGCCCGCACCGAGCCCGCTGTCGCGGCAGCGCATCACCGAGGCGCTGCCCACCGGCGTGCGCGTGATCGACACCCTGTGCACCCTCGGCCGCGGGCAGCGCATCGGGTTGTTCGCCGGCAGCGGCGTGGGCAAGTCGACGCTGCTGGGGATGATGGCCGACGGCGCGAGCGCGGACGTGACCGTGCTGGCGATGGTCGGCGAACGCGGCCGCGAGGTGCGCGACTTCCTCGAGGAGCAGCTCGACGAGGCCACGCGCGCCCGCACCGTGGTCGTGGTGGCCACCAGCGACCAGCCGGCCCTGCTGCGGGTGCGGGCCGGGTTGCTGGCCACTCGCATCGCCGAGCACTTCGCCGACGCCGGCGCCGACGCCCTGCTGCTGTTCGACAGCCTGACCCGGCTGGCGCTGGCCCAGCGGGAGATCGGGCTGGCCGCCGGGGAGCCGCCCAGCGCCCGGGGCTACACGCCGAGCGTGTTCGCGCTGTTGCCGCGACTGCTGGAACGCGCCGGCCCCCGCGCGGCCGGGACGATCACCGGGCTGTACACCGTGCTGGTCGACGGCGACGACCACGACGAGCCGATCGCCGACGCCGCCCGCGGGATCCTCGACGGCCACGTCGTGCTCAGCCGGCGCATCGCCACCGCCGGACGCTATCCGGCCGTCGACCCGCTGGCGTCGCTGTCGCGGCTCGCCGCTGCGGTGCGCACGGCGGCGCAAGAGCGCGACGCCGCCGACGTGCGGGCCGCGCTCGCCGCCGCCGAGGACGTCCGCGAGCTCGTCGAGCTCGGCGCCTACGTTGCCGGCAGCAACCCGGCCGCCGACCGCGGGCTGGCGATCCGCGACGATGCGTTCGATCTGTTCCGCCAGGCTCCGGGCCGGCCCGCGCCCGCCGATCAGTCGTGGCAGCTGCTCGGCGAGCTCGCCGAGCGCACCAGGAGCGCCGCGTGAAGCGCGCGCTGCAAGCGCTGACGCGCGTCCGCCGCTACCGGGAGCGCGAGGCGGTGCGCCGCCTCGGCGCCGCCGAGCGGGCGGTGGCCGAGGCTCAGCGGCGCGTGGCCGACGCGGCGCGACCTGCCCCGAGCCCGGCGCCGATGGCCGCCGCCGCCGTGCAGGCCGCTCGCGCTGCTGAGCTCGGCGCGTGGGAGCACACCCACCGTCTGCAGGAGGCTGTCGAGCAGGCCACCGCCGAACGGGACCGGGCGGGCGGCGACGTGGCCGGGGCGGCCATCGCCCGCCAGCAGGCCGAGCGACTCGCCGAACGCCGCCAGGCCAGCGAGCGGGTTGCGGCCGAACGCGCGCGCCAACGCGAGCTCGACGAGGTCGCCGTGCGCGGCTGGGAGGGACGGCCGTGAGCCCCGCGGTGAGCTCGCCGGGGATGGAGGCGGTCACCCGCCGCGTCGAGGCGATCCAGCAGCGAGTCCTGGCCCACCCGGCGTTCGCGACGGCGCTGCAGTCGGCGGCTCGGACCGGCGCGACACCCGGCGGCGGCGCCGAGCCGGCGCCGCCGCCGGTCGAGGGCTTCACCGTCGGGGCGGCCACCTCGGCGACGTGGGGCCACGTGGGCGGGCCCAGCTCCGGGGGCAGCGCGGAGCCGGCCACGGCGAGCGGCCAGCCCGCCTGGGCGGCGCGGCTGCCCGACGGGGGTCAGCGGTGGGCCTCGGAGGTGGATGCCGCCGCGCGCCGCCACGGCGTGGACCCCACATTGTTCGCGGCGCTGGTGTGGGCCGAGAGCAACTTCCGAGCCGACGCGGTCAGCCACGCCGGCGCCATCGGCCTGGCCCAGCTGATGCCGGGCACGGCCGCCGGTCTCGGGGTCGACCCGCACGACCCGCGCGCCAACCTCGACGGCGGGGCGCGCTACCTCGCCGAGCAGATCGAGCGCTTCGGCGACGACCGGCTCGCCCTGGCCGCCTACAACGCCGGGCCGGGCCGGGTGGCCCGCGCTGGCGGGGTGCCCCAGATCGCCGAGACCCAACAGTACGTGACCCGGGTCGCCGACTACGCGACCCGGCTGCGAGGAGGAACCCCGTGACCGACCTGAGCCCGCTGTTGGTGTCCGGTGTCGGCGGACCCAGCGCCGAGCACCGGCGCGGCCCCGGCGACGGCGCCACGTTCGCTGCGCTGCTGGCCGGCCTGCTGGAGGACGCCGGCGACAACTCGGCCGGCGGCGGGGGCGAGGACGGCCCGCCGCCCGACGCGGGCGGCGCCGTCCCCGGCTGGTCGTTGCCGGTGCCGGCGTGGGCGGGCACCCTCGACCCGCCCGGTGCGGCGACCGCCGATCTTGCCGCGCTCGATCCTGGCGACCTCACCGACGCCGTGGCCGCGCTGCTGACGGACGCGGCCAACCTCGGCGAAGCCGCCCGGTTCGCCGAGGCGCTCGCTAACGCCGCCGACGCAAACCGCGACCTCGACCCGCTGGTGGCCCGGGTGGCCGCCGAGGTCGCCGAGCACCTGGTCGCAGCCGGGCACGCCGACGCGACCAGCGTCGACGCCGGCAGCGTCGACGCCGGCAGCGTCGACAGCGGCAGCG
>CAYQMQ010000148.1:0-5568 GCA_964418395.1 uncultured Actinomycetota bacterium | reverse complement strand
TCGCCGGCCAGGGCGTGGTCCAGGAGTGCTTCACCCTGAGCCAGCTGCGCGGCTACCGGGTGGGCGGCACGATCCACCTGATCATCAACAACCAGCTGGGCTTCACCACCGGGCGCCACGACGCGCGCTCGTCGACCTACTCCACCGACGTGGCCAAGATGGTCCAGGCGCCGATCCTGCACGTCAACGGCGACGACCCCGAGGCGTGCGTGCGCGCCATGCGGCTGGCCTTCGCCTACCGCCAGCGGTTCGCCAAGGACGTGGTCGTCGACCTGACCTGCTACCGCCGCCACGGCCACAACGAGGCCGACGACCCCAGCTACACCCAGCCGCGCATGTACGACGCGATCGAGAACCGCCGCAGCGTGCGCAAGATCTACACCGAGGAGCTGATCAACCGCGGCGACCTGTCGGTGGAGGAGGCCGAGCAGGCCCTCGACGAGTTCCGCGAGCAGCTCGAGGCGTCGTTGAAGGAAGCCCGCGAGTCCAAGCCACCGGTCCCCGAGCGGTTCGAGCGGCCCGAGCCCGCCGGGGTGTTGTCCCACGTCGACACCGGCGTGGACCTCGAGCGGCTGCAGCGCATCGTCGACACCGTCACCTCCTGGCCGGAGGGCTTCACGCCCCACCCCAAGCTGCGCAAGCAGCTGGAGAAGCGCCGCTCGATCCTGAGCTCCGGGGCGGTGGACTGGCCCATGGCCGAGCAGCTGGCGTTCGGCACGCTGCTGCAGGAGGGCTTCCCCGTGCGGCTGGCGGGGCAGGACTCCCGGCGGGGGACGTTCAGCCAGCGCCACGGGGTGCTCATCGACTACGAGACCGAGCGCGAGCACACCCCGCTCAACTGCCTCGGCGGGCAGCAGGGCAAGTTCATGCTGCACGACTCGCCGCTGTCGGAGGTCGCCGCGGTCGGTTTCGAATACGGCTACTCGGTGTCCGACAAAGACGCGCTGGTGTGCTGGGAGGGCCAGTTCGGCGACTTCGTCAACGGCGCCCAGATCATCATCGACCAGTTCCTCGTGGCCGCCGAGGACAAGTGGAACCAGACCAGCGCGCTCGTGCTGCTGCTCCCCCACGGCTACGAGGGCCAGGGCCCCGAGCACTCCTCCGGGCGGCTGGAGCGGTTCCTGGTGCTGTCGGCGTTGGACAACATCCAGGTCACCTACCCGACCACCGCGGCGCAGTACTTCCACCTCCTGCGACGCCAGCTGCACCGCGACGTGCGCAAGCCGCTGGTCGTGGCCACGCCGAAGAGCCTGCTGCGCGCCACCGCGACCCAAAGCCCGAGCGAGGCGTTCACCACCGGCCATTTCCAAGAGGTCATCGACGACGCCGACGCCCCCGACCGGGTCCAGCGGGTGCTGCTCGGCAGCGGCAAGATCACCCATGAGCTCCGCGCCCGTCGCGACGAGCAGGGCGCGGCGGCAGCCGTGGTCCGCGTGGAACAGCTCTATCCGTGGCCCGCCGAGCAGATCGTTGCCGCCGTCCGCGCCCGGACCGGCGTGCGCGAGGTCTGGTGGGTGCAAGAGGAGCCGGAGAACATGGGCGGCTGGCCGTTCGCCCACGGGCGTTTGGCTCGGCTGCTGGCCGGCGAGGGCGTGTCGCTCGACCGCGTGACCCGCCCGGAGAGCCCCGCGCCGGCCACGGGGTCTCAGACGATCCACCAGTTCGAGCAAGAAGAGCTGCTCGACCGCGCCTTCTCCGACCTGTAGCTCCTCTGTGCCCCCGATGCGGGGCTCGACTGCCTAGACTTTCGGCGGCTCCCACCGGCCAAGGCGAAGCGGAACAGGGCGGTATGGCAGACGACGAGTTCAGCGACGACCTGCGTGCGTTCATCGATGCCGGGGCGAGCCCGTTCCATGCGGTGGCCGAGATGGTCCGGCGCCTCGAGGCCGCGGGCTTCGCCCCGCTCGACGAACGCAAGCCGTGGGAGCTCGCCGCTGGAGACCGCGTCTATGTCGTGCGCGACGGGGGCAGCCTGATCGCCGCGCGGATCGGTCGCCGTTCCCCGGCGGAAGCCGGCTTTCGCTTGATCGGGGCGCACACGGACTCACCGGCGCTGAAGGTGCGCCCCGTGCCGGACACCACGCGGGCGGGCTATCGCATGGCGGGCTGCGAGGTGTACGGCGGGCCGCTGCTGCACACGTGGTTCGATCGCGACCTGACGCTGGCCGGCCGCGTGGCGCTGCGAAACGAGCACGGCGCGCTGCGCGTGGTCCCGGTCCGCCTGCCGGGCGCGCCGCTGCGGGTCCCCTCGCTGGCGATCCATCTCCACCGAGAGCTGCGCGACGAAGGGTTCAAGCCCAACGCCCAGCAGCACATGGTGCCCGCCTGGGCGCAAGCGGACGGCACCGACCGGGGGCTGCGCGAGCTGCTCGCCGCCGAGCTCGCCGTCGACGCGAGCGCGATCATGAGCCACGAGCTGGTCACCTGCGACACGCAGCCGGCCGCCCGCGGCGGCGACGGCGGCCGCTGGTTGTTCGCCCCCCGCCTCGACAACCTCGCGTCCTGTCACACGGGCTTGCAGGCCCTGCTGGACGCCGAGGGCACCACCGCCACCGCCGTGCTCGTGGCCAACGACCACGAGGAGGTCGGCTCGGGCACAGCCGAAGGCGCGCGTGGCGCGTTCTTGGACGACGTGCTGTCCCGCCTCGTGGCCGCGACCGATGGCGGCCCGCAAGCGCGGGCGCGCGCGCTCGCCCACTCAGTGCTGGTCAGCGCCGACACCGCCCACGCGGTCCATCCCAACTACGCCGACAAGCACGAGGCCGAACACCGGCCGCAGCTGGGCGCCGGGCCGGTCATCAAGCACAACGCCAACCAGGCCTACGCCACCGACGCCCCGGGGGCGGCGTGGTTCGCGAACTGCGCCGCCGATGCCGGCACCCGCGTGCAACACTTCGTGGTCCGCGGCGACCTGCCGTGCGGGTCCACGATCGGGCCCCTGACCGCCACGCGGCTCGGCGTGCAGACGGTGGACGTGGGCCAGGCGATCCTGTCGATGCACTCGGTGCGCGAGCAGGCCCACGCGCATGACGTGAGCGCGATGGCCGCCACGCTGCGCGCCCACCTCGAACGGGACGGCTGGCCCCTGTCGGCGTGACCATCGCGTAGCGGGTTACGCTGCCCCCATCGAGGCAGGAGAGGTGAGATGACCCAGCGACGGCGTGCGAGCTCGCCGTCCGACGCCGCCACGTCGCGCCAGGGGCGGGGGCGTCAACGTCGCGTCCGTCCCGAGACCGGCGACGGCACCGGGGCCAGCGGTCGACGCCGCCGGCGCGTCCGTCCGACGATCGACGACGCCAGCCGGGGCCGCGCCCACGACGAGCCCGCCCAGGCAGCGCCTCGAGCGTCACAGGCTCCCACCGAGGACGACGTGCGGCCCGCCGTCTCGGCCGACGAGGATCGCCCTACCACCCCGACCTCGGCCAACGAGGACATCACGCCCGCCCCTGGTGGTGAGGGCGCGGAGGCCTCCGGTGACGACGGCGAGGGGGCGGCCGCTCCGTCCTCGTGGTGGGCCCACCCCGTGCTGCGGGCCGGCGCGTACGCCTGGGCGCTGCTCGGGCTGTTGGCCGTGGCGGTGGCCGTGGGCATGGCGGCCGGGGCGCTGCGCCTGGTGGTCGTGCCGTTGCTGTTGGCCCTGTTCCCGGCGGCCCTGCTGTATCCGGTGTGTCACCGGCTGCGCCGCTGGGGGCTACCCCCGGCGCTGGCCTCGCTGGTGACCATCCTGGCCATGCTGGCGCTGCTCGCCGGGGTCGGCACCGCCTTGGCGCCGCAGGTGGCCAGCGAGATCCCAGAGATCCTCGACTCGTCACAGCAGGGGATCCGCGAGGTCGAGAGCTTCCTCAACACCACCGCGCCGTTCGGGATCGACGCCGCCGAGTTGCGCGCTCAGCTCGACGAGGCCGTCGAGCAGATCGACACCCAAGCTGTGATGGACGTGGTGCGCGCCGGCGCGATCGGCGCGGCAGCCGCGGTCGCCGAGATCGCCGTCATGATCCTGTTGTTCTTCGTCGTGTTGTTCTTCTACCTCAAGGACGGCGAGCGGCTGGGCCGGTGGGTGTGTGGCCTGTTCCCGTCGTCGACGCAAGCCGACGCCGAAGCGGTCGGGCTGCAGGCGTGGACCACCATCGGCGCGTACTTCCGCGGGCAGATCCTGGTGGCGGTCGTCGACGCCATCGGCATTGGCATCGGACTGTGGATCCTGGGGGTGCCGTTGGCACTACCCCTGGCCGTGCTGGTCTTCTTCGGCGCGCTGTTCCCGATCGTGGGTGCGGTCGTGTCGGGCGCGGTGGCCGTGCTCGTGGCTCTTGCCACCAACGGGGCGATCGTGGCGCTGGTGGTGCTGGGCATCCTCGTGGCCATCCAGCAGCTCGAGGGCAACGTCGTCGCCCCCTACGTGCTGGGCCGCGCCACCGCGCTCCATCCGCTGGCGGTGCTCATGGCCATCACCGCCGGCAGCATCCTGTTGGGCGTGCTCGGCGCGTTCCTGGCGGTCCCGGTGACAGCCAGCATCACTCGGGGGGTGGGCACGCTACGCCAGCGTCAGCGACAACGACGTGCCGACTCGTCGACGGCGGCCACCGCCGCCACGGGCTGACCTACTGCAGCAGCCGCGCCACCCGGTCGTCGTCGTCCACGCCGATGAGCGGGCCGAGCCATGCCGCCATGCGCGAGCGGTCGCCGGCGATCTGCTGGAGGGTGTCCAGGCGGCTGCCGGCCAGCAGCGTGGAAAAGCTGGGATGGGCCTCGGCGACGGTGTGCAGGTCGTCGGACATGTGGGGGTACAGCGTCGCGAGGTGGCCGAGCAGGAGGCCGAAGGCGCAGGCGCGAGCTGCCGGGGCCTGCTCCTGCTGGCGCCAGGTGGCCGAGACCTGGTCCAGCCGAGGGTCGACCTGGGCGGCCACCTGCTGCAGCCAGCCGGCGGCGTCATCGGCCACATCGGCGCGCTCGATCGCCACCAGGTTGGGATCGGAGTCGGGCGGGGCCTCCTCATCGGCCGGTCCGGCCGCGGCCGGTGTGGCCGCCCCAGCCTGCGAGCCGGAGTCCTGCGAGCCGGACTGCTGCTCGGCGGTGGCCCCGGAGTGGGACGGGGTGGCAGGCTCGTCGGCGAACAGCTCGCGGAACGCCGACGTGTCCGGGCCGCCAGCGAACTTGTCGGTCTCGGAGGTGTCCAACGCCGAGGGGGGCGGCTCCTCGTCGTACAGGCCGCTGGCGGCGGCCAGGGCCTCGCCCTGATCTCCGCCGGCGTCTTCGCCGGAGGATCCGATCGGCTCGTACCCGGCGGGCTCGTCGTCCATCGCTGACGCCGGCGCTTCCGCGCCCGGCTCGGCAGGTTCCGCGCGGTCCGGGTGCTCCGCGGCCGGGTAGTCCCCGGTGTGCTCGGCCATCTCGACGTCGGCCTCGCCCGGGGCGCTCGTCTCGGGTGAGGCCCCGCCGTCGGGCACAGCCGCGCTGCCGGGCGCAGCCGCGGTGTCCGGCATGGACCAGCCCGCCTGGGGCGCGGCCGCGCTGCCGGGCATCGACCACCCCGGCCCGGTCGGGGCCGCCGGCTCCGCCGGCGCGGCGGGC
>CAYQMQ010000147.1:0-5594 GCA_964418395.1 uncultured Actinomycetota bacterium | reverse complement strand
TGACCAGAGCGACTCACGTAGCGATAGCGGTAGTCGCCCTGACCAGAGCGGCACCCTCACCGTCCGCTGCTATGCGGCCGCCGCCGAGCGTCTCGGCCCGCGAGTCGACGTCGGCGTGGCCGTGCCCACCACCGCCGGGACGGTGCGCGCCGCGCTGATCGAGGCCTATCCGCACGCCGCCGCGCTGATCGACCAGTGCCGCTTGGCCGTCGACCTCGACATCGCGACGCCGGACACGAAGGTGGACGCCGACAGCGAGCTCGCGCTCCTGCCGCCGTTCGCCGGCGGCGCGGGCGGCGACCGGTCGACCGGCGACGGCGAAGCCGCGCCCGCCGCGGAGCAGGCCCGGGCGCCGAGCCACGAGCCGACCGTGGTGGTGGACGTGTGCGAGCCGCCCCTCGACGTCGAGGCCGCGCTGGCGCAGATCGCCCACCCGTCCGCGGGCGCCCAGACGGTGTTCCTCGGCCGGGTCCGTGACCACTCGCCCGGCGACGCAGCCGTCCACCGGCTCGACTACAGCGCCTACGAGCCCATGGCCCGCGAGGTGATGACCGCCATCGCCCGCGAGACCTGCGCCCACTGGCCGTCGCTGCGCGGCATCGCCCTCGTCCACGCCGTCGGCGAGCTGGCGGTGGGCGCGCCGACGGTGCTGGTGGCGTGCTCCTCGCCCCACCGCGACGAGGCCTACGACGCCAACCGGCACGCGCTCGAGGAGCTCAAGACGCGGGTGCCGGTGTGGAAGCGGGAGGTCGGCGGGCGCGGCACCCGCTGGGTGGGGCTGGAGGAACGCGGCCGGTGACGCTGGAGTGGTGGCAAGCGCTGCTGCTGGGCGCCCTGCAGGGAGGCACCGAGTTCCTGCCGGTGTCGTCGTCTGGCCATCTGGTGTTCGCGCCGTTCCTGTTGGCGTGGTCGGCGCCGGGGCTGGCGTTCGACGCCGCGGTGCACGGCGGCACGGCCGGGGCGCTGATCGCGGCGTTTCGCAGCGAGCTGGCGGCGATGGTGCGCGGACTCTTCGGCGGCGGCGTCGACGCGCGCCTCGCGCGCCGCCTGGCCGGCTTGCTGGTGGTGGGCACGCTGCCGCTGGTGGCGGTGGCCCTCGCGGCGCACGAAGTGGTCGGCACCGCGTTCGGTTCCCCGCCCGCGGCGGCGACAGGGTTTTTGGCCACCGCCGCCATCCTGCTCGGCGGGGAGCGGTGGCGGTCCCGGCGGGTGGCTCGCGCGGCGCGGACCTCCGATCGTGCCGCTGACGTGGACACGCCCGTCTGGCCGGGCGACGAGATCGGCGGACGAGCCGGCGAGGCAGCCGGGCCGAACCCGAGCTCCGACGCCGACGAGACAGCGGACGCGGTGACGCCGAGGCCTGCGGATGCGATCGGGCTGGGCACGGACGCCGAGGACCCGCGCGGCCTCGGCCTGGACGGGTTGACGGCGCGTGGCGCGCTGCTGATCGGGATCAGCCAGGCCGTGGCGGTGCTGCCGGGCGTGTCACGGTCGGGCACCACGATCATGGCCGGGGTGGTCTGTGGCCTCACCCGCGAGGCGGCCACCCGCTTCGCGTTCCTGCTGGCCCTGCCGGCGCTGGCGGGTGCGGTCGCGCTGAGCGCGGTCGATCTGGCCGCCGAGGGCGCCGGGACGCTGGGCTGGCCGGCGCTGGCCGGCGCCATCGGGGTGTCGCTGGTGACCGGGCTGGCCGCCATCCGATGGCTGCTGCGGCTGGTGGCTCGCACCCGGCTGAGCGGCTTCGCGGTCTACTGCGCGGTGGCGGGGATCGCCGGCTGGCTGGCGGTGCTGACGCTGGGCAGCCCATGAGGATCCCGCGCCCCGCCGGCGGCGCGCTGTTGGCCGTGGCGGTGTCGGCCCTCGTAGCCGGGTGTGACGCGGGAGCCCAGGAGGCCGACGGCGGCCCCGGCTCGGTGCCGGTGGCCGATGTCACGTCGGGACGCGCCGCGGTCGAGCACGCCTCCGCGTTGGACGACGGGCGCGCGCCCACGCAAGCAGGCTGGGCGCGCCGACAGGTGGGCGGGCAGCCGGTGCTGGTCGCCGAGACTGACGCCGGCCCGCTGGCTGTGGAGGTGACCGGGCTCGATCCGGGCCGCGAGCACGCGGTGTTGGTGGGCTACGTCCTCCCGCTGGCCGCAGGCGAGGAGGACGGCTGGGGGATCCGCGCCGCGCTGGCGGACGCCGCCGGCGGCGGGGACCTCGCCCGGCTCGACCATACCCACCGGCGACACCAGCCCGACCCGGCCAACCCGTGGGTCTTTGAGGCCACGGTCGGTCGCGCGGAGCCCGACGCCGACGGCACCGTCGAGGTGGTCGTCGACGCGCTCGACGGTGCCGAGACCGGGCTGGCGTCGGTGCGCGCGCTGCCCACCACCGTGCTCGACGACATGCCGGCTCGCCGCAGGCGGCAGCTGGCGAGCTTGCGGGCCCCGACGGTGCCGGACAGCGGCAGCGACGACTTCCCCTCGCCCGACGACTACCTGACCGTGCTGCAGCGGTGGCCGGCCTACGCCGAAACGGGCGTCACCGAGGGCTACGGAGACCACGACCGCCTCGCCTATTTCGGCGACGGCACCTCGGGCGAGCAGGGCATGCGCCCGTTGAGCAACTTCATCTACGTCTACGGGCTGCTGGCCGGCGACGAGGACTACGACCCCACCGTGAGCGGTCTGACGCAGGCGCAGCTCGAGCGCCGCGCGCGTCAGGCGCTGCGCTACATGACGCGCACCCACACCACCGGCGATCTGGTGGCCACCGACAACGACGCGTGGGGCGCCGACTGGCAGTCGGCGTGGTGGGCCTCGCGGATGGCCGGCGGGGCGATGCTGCTGTGGGACCGCCTCCACGACGACGAGCGCTCGCGGGTGCAGCGGGTGCTCGTCGCCGAAGCCGACCGCCAGCTGGAGCGGGATCCGCCCACGGGCGAACCCGACAACAGCAAAGCCGAGGAGAACGCCTGGAACGCCGAGGTGTTGGCCTGGGCGGTCGCGTTGCTGCCGGACCACCCCCGCGCCGAGGCGTGGGGACAGGCGCTGGACCGGTGGGCGATGAACGCGCTGTCGGTGGGCGCCGACCGCCACGCCGAGCGCGCGGTGGAGGGCCGCTCGGTGCGGGCGTGGAACGAGACGGTCAACGCCAACGACGACTTCACCGTCGAGAACCACGGGGCCTACCACCCCGGCTACATGGCCCTGCCGCTGCAGTCGCTCACGTGGGGGGTGTACGCGTTGACAGCCGCCGGTGAGCCGGTGCCGGAGACGCTGCTGCACAACCACCGCGAGGTGTGGCAGCGGCTGGGGGCCAGCTATCTGGGCGACGGGCAGTTCCTGTACCCCGGCGGCAAGGACTGGCCCCGGCACGCCTACGGGCTGTACGCCGTCCTGCCGCCGAGCGTGCTGCGGCAGCGGCTCGACGGCGACCCGCTGGCCCGCACCGTGGAAGCCGACCGGGTGCGGATCCTCGAATGGGAACAGCGGCTGTGGGGCGACGGCGGGTTCGCCAGCGGGCGTTTCACCGGCCGGCCGTCGGTCGGCTGGGATGCCGAGTTCGACAGCGACGCCGCCGCGAGCGTGGGCATGGCGTATCACCTCGGCGAGGTGCTCGACGAGGGCGCCGGGCTTGCCGCCGCCGGCGACGCCGGCGCGCCGCGGCCCGAGCGCCTGGGCGATGACGCGCTCGCGAGCCGGCTCGCCGGCGACTTCTCCAGCGCCGGGGCCGGTTTCGCCGCCGCCCGGCGCGACGGCTTCGTCACCGCCTTCGGGTGGCGGACGCTGGACTGCTGTTTCGGCTCGGTCAGCACCCATCACGACGTGCTCGGCGTGGTGGTGGCCGACGACCCGCACATGGTCGCGTGGAGCGAGGGCCAGCTGGCCGGCAGCTTCTCGCTGGCGGGCTCGGCGGCGGAGCCGCTCGGCGTGCGCTGGCACGACAGCCGCCAGCTGCCGGAGGGCGGCTATGCCACGCTCGGGGTGCGGTGGATCGGCGGCTCGGCGCAGGCGCCCCGGCTGGACCAGCAGCTGGCGATGGTCTCGCTGCCCGAGCTGGGTCGCGCGCTCGTGCTCGACCAGCCCGTGGCGCGCCGCCGCGTCCGGCTGGCCTCCTCCACGGGGCTGGACCTGCACGTCACCAACGACGTGTTCAACGGCCTGCAGCGCCGCCTGGTGTCCGGCGACCGGGAGCTGACGGTGGCCGCGGGCTCGCAGGCCCGCGCCATCGAGCTGCCGGCTCGCTGGGTCAACGTCGACGGCGACCTCGGGGTGGTCACCGACGGCACCGACGGCGCGCTCGAGCTGCGCACCCGCTCGGAGCGGAACTTGGCCTGGGGCAGCCTGCGTTCGGAGACGGTGCGGTGGCGCCCGGCCGAGGCCGAGCAGGCCTACGCGCCCGGCGAGACCGTCCGTCGGCTCGTCTTCGGCTTCCACCGCGGCGGTCCGGCGCAGACCCGCCGGCTCGAGGGGGCGATGGGGATGCTGGACACCGGCCGGGCCGATGTGGCCGCGGCGTGGATCCGGGACGACACCGGGGGCGAGGACGGCACCGTGCTCGTGGCCGCCAACTTCGCGGACCGGCCACGCGAGCTCGCGCTCGACGCCCGCGAGATCCCCGGTGTCAGCCGCGCCGACGTGGAGCGCGAGCTGGGCGCCCGCTCGGTCGAGGTGTGGCGGCCCTGAGCGTCAGGCAGAGGTGGCGGCGCGAGCCGGCTCGTGAACCCGCCCCTGGGTCTGCGACAGCGGGTGGGCCGTGCCGCCCCACCGGTGCTGGATGATCTCCGCGGCCACCGCGACCGCCACTTCCTCGGGAGTGCGCGCGCCGATGTCGAGGCCGATCGGCGACCGCAGGCGGGCGAGCTCGTCGTCGGCGAGCCCGGCCTCCTTCAGCCGCTGCATCCGGTCCTCGTGGGTGCGGCGGCTGCCCATCGCCCCCACGTAGCCGGCCTCGGACCGCAACGCGATCTGCAACGCCGGCACGTCGAACTTGGGGTCGTGGGTCAGCACGCAGATCGCGGTGCGCGCATCGATCTCGGTTTGCTCCAGGTAGCGGTGCGGCCACGACACCACGACCTCGTCGGCCTCCGGGAACCGCTTCTCGGTGGCGAAGACCGCCCGGGCGTCGCACACCGTCACGCGATAGCCCAGGAACTTGCCGATGCCCGCCACGGACTTGGCGAAGTCGATGGCGCCGAACACCAGCAGGCGAGGGGGCGGGGTGAACGTCGACACGAAGACGTCGACCTCTTGCTCTTGGCGGCGCCCGTCGGCGCCGTAGCTGCGCACGCCCGTCGCGCCCTGGGCGAGCATGCCGCGGACGTCCTCGGTCACCGTCCGGTCCAGCCCGGGCGCGCCGAGCGACCCCTCGACGTGATCGGGCCACACCGCGAGCTTGGCCCCCACATGGCCGGCGCCGTCCACGACCGTGGCCACGGCCACCGGCTCCTGGGCGGCGATGGAGGCGGCCACCTGCCGAAAGTACGGCACGTGCTCGGCGTCGAGGCGCTCCACGAAGAGGTCGATCTCTCCGCCGCAGGTCAACCCCACCGAGAACGCCTCGTCGTCGCTGATGCCGTAGCTGAGCTTCTTCGGACGACCCGAGCTCAG
>CAYQMQ010000146.1:0-5628 GCA_964418395.1 uncultured Actinomycetota bacterium | reverse complement strand
CTCCCGCACGCTCGTCGACGCCCGTTCGCCCGCTCCGACGTGGGGCCGTCGCCGGTGCGGCGCGCTGTGGTCGCGCTGGTGGTGGGGGCGCTGGCCGGGGTGGTGGTGGCGGCCGTCGTCCCGCGAGCGTCCGGGCGGGGTGGATACTCGGCGTAGCTTGCGCCCAGGGGCTCCCCGACCGGCTGACCCCGCGCCTGCCGCTCAGGGGTGTTCCGGGGGCTCACGCGGCCGCGCGGTGCTCGAAGAACGCCACGAGCGTATCGGCGAGGGTGTTGGCCAAGCCCTCCTGGCTGACCGGGTCGGCAAGCCAGCGCTCGTCGGCGGGGTTGGTCAGGAACCCGGGTTCACACACCACGGCGGGCATGCGGGTCTCCCGCAGGAGCGTCCACGTCATCGGGTGCGTGCGGCCGTCGGGCCACGCGCCCGCGGCGAGACAGGCTTCCTGCAGGGCCTCAGCGAGTCGCTGGCCCCCCTCGGACGTGAAGTGGGGGGCGCCGAAGTAGTAGCAGGCCGAGCCGCTGGCCGCCGGCGTGTGATGGTGGCCCGTGGACAACGAGATCACCGCGACCACCCCTTGCTCGTTGGCGAAGACGGCGCGATCGCTGGCGCTCGGCGTCAAGCCGGGCCCGCGGGACAGCAGCACCTCGGCGCCCCGGGCGGACAGGCGCGCGGCCAGTCGCCGGCTCAGCTGCCACACCACCTCGTGCTCGCTGCTGCCGCCCGGGCCGACCGTGCCCGGGTCATCGGGACCGTGGGACGGATCGATCAGCAGCCGCACCCCGGAGAACCCGTGGGCCACGACGCTGCGCAACCACTCGCGCTCGCGGGCGCGGACGCCGACGCCGCCGGATTGGTGGTCCCGGCGCAGCCGGCGGAGCGCGGCGATGGTGCGGGGCCCGGCGACGCCGTCGACGACCAGGCCGACGTTGCGCTGGAACTCGGCCACGGCCGCGTGGGCCAGCGGGCCGAAGATCCCATCCTCGGGCCCGGCGTCGAAACCGAGCTGGTTGAGGCGATGCTGGAGGTCGTGGACGTCGTCGCCGCGCAGCATCTGAGGGGCCCGCCACAACAGGCGGTCGCCGAGCTGATGGCCGGCCTCGACCAGCGCACGCCAGGTTTCCCGACCGACCATCCCGTCCGCGGCGAGGCCCCGCTCGCGCTGGAACGCGCGGACCGCCGCCTCGGTGTCAGGGCCGAAGTGGGCGTCGACCGGTCCTGTGTAGTGGCCCAGGCGCGCGAGCCGCTCTTGGACGTCGCGAACGCCCGGGCTCACCTCGCCGCCCCGGATCGTCGATTCCACCATCGGCCAGTCTACGAGCGGCCGGGCTCCCATCTGCCTCGACGGCTGCGGCGACCCGCGAACTCAACGGCGAGTCGGGCGACGCGGCTCAGCCGGTGACCTCGGCGACCTCGCTGAGCAGCTGCTCCTTGCCCTTGGCGCCGACGATGCGCTTCTTCTCCTCGCCGCCGGCGAAGACGAGCAAGGTGGGGATCGACATCACCTTGTAGTTGCGGGCCGTCTCAGGGTTCTCGTCGACGTTGAGCTTGGCGATCTTGAGCTGGTCGCCCTTCTCCTCGGCGATCTCCTCCAAGACCGGCGCCACCATGCGGCACGGGCCGCACCACTCGGCCCAGAAGTCGACCAGCACCGGCTGGTCGGACTCCAGCACCTCGCTGGCCCAGTCGGCGTCCGAAACGGCTTGTGGCTTGCTCATGACGTGCTCCTCGTTGGGTCGGGGTGTGGGGACGCACGGTGGGGCGTACCCGGAACGTCCAGCGGGGAAATGGACGGTTGAGCGCGCATATTCCCCGCTGGCGCGGAGCGGGTTACGTGCCGTAGTTCGCTTCGATCCAGCGCTCGGCGTCGATCGCGGCCTTGCAGCCCTGGCCGGCGGCGGTGACCGCCTGCCGGTAGATCGTGTCGACCACGTCGCCGGCGGCGAACACGCCGGGCACGTTGGTGGCGGTGGTGGGCTCGTCGACCACGATGTAGCCGGCCTCGTCGAGCTCGAGTTGGCCGGGAAAGAGCGAGGTGGCCGGATCGTGGCCGATCGCGAGGAACAGCCCGTTGCAGGCGATCTCGCTGTGCTCGCCGGTCTGGGTGTCTTCGAGCGCCACGCCCTCGACGGTCTCCTCACCGAGGACGTCGGCGACCTGCTTGTTCCACTGCCACTCGATCTTGTCGTTGGCGAAGGCGCGGTCCTGCATGATCTTGGAGGCTCGCAGCTGGTCGCGTCGGTGGACGACGGTCACCTTGGAGGCGAACTTCGTCAGGAACAGCGCCTCTTCCATGGCGGAGTCGCCGCCGCCGACCACCACGAGCTCCAGGTCGCGGAAGAAGAACCCGTCGCAGGTGGCGCAGGCTGACACGCCCTTGCCCAGCAGCCGCTGCTCGTTTTCGAGGCCCAGGAAGCGGGCGTTGGCGCCGGTGGAGACGATAACCGCCTTGCTGCGGATGACCTGGTCGCCGACCCAGAGGGTGAACGGCGAGCCCTGCGTGAAATCAACCCGGTCGACGTCGGCGGTCACCAGGCGCGTCCCGAACCGCTCGGCCTGCTTGCGCATGTCGGCGATCATCTGCGGCCCGGTGGTGCCGTCGGGATAGCCGGGATAGTTCTCCACCTCGGTGGTGATCATGAGCTGCCCGCCGGCCTCGGCGCCTTCGTACAGCAGCGGCTCGAGATCGGCGCGGGCGGCGTACAGCGCCGCCGTCAGGCCCGATGGGCCGGATCCGATGATGGTGACGTTCTCGATGTGTTCACCCATGGGGCGTCCTCGTGCTCGGGGCTCGAAACGGCCGACGGCCCCAGGGTATTCCGCCGGCCGGCCCCGGGGCACATGTCGGCAGAGCCTAGTCGAGCCGCTCGGTCACGCGGAAGGCGCAATCGCCGCCCGGGTCCAGCCCGTAGAGGGCGATCGTCTCCAGCGGCTCGCCGGGCCGCCCGCTGACGACCAGGTGAGCCGTCAGCGCCCGCCCGTCCACCGTGAGCCGCTCGACCCGGACGATGACGGCGGGCCCGTCCACGGCGTCGATCAGGGGGCGCAGGCAGGCCGCGGGGTGGGTGCCGTCGTCGTAGGGCTCGGCACGCCGCAGGGCCGCCGCGGTGCGGTCGGCCAGCTCGGCGGCCCGGTCGGGGCCGGTTCCGAGCAGCTGCACGGCCTCGGGACGGTCAGCGGCGTGGTCCAACAGCGCGGCGCGGTCAGGGAACTCCCGCTGCTGGTCGATCACGCGGGGGAGATCGCCGGACGCGGTGCTGCGTGCCCCTTCGTCAAGGGACTCGGCGTCCTGTGCCTTCAGGTCCGCCTCCTCTCCGGTGTCCCCGCTGTCCTCGGCTACCTCGGGCAGGGCGTCGCTGGCGTCGTCGGCGTCTCCGGCCTCTTCCGCGAGGTCGCCGCTGAGGGGGCTGCCCGGCGTCGAGACGAGGTCGCTGACCACCGGGGTGAGCACAGCCAGCGCGATCGCGGCGGCGGCCACTGAGCCCGCCGCCACCAGGCGCTTTCGGCGGCGCTCTCGCCGAGCCCGCGCTTCGTCGAGCGAGACCGCGGCGGTAGCGTCATCCGCTGATGGCTCGTCGCCCTCGGACGGGGCTGTGGGGGCCTGCCCCGCACCGGCCCGCCCTGCGCCGGCCTCGCCGGCCACGGCCTGCTGCACGCGCGCCGTGAACCCCTCGGGCACCTCTGCGGTCTCCGACCCCGCCAGACGCTCGCGGACCTCCCGGATCGCCTCCACGCGGGCGGCGAGCTCGGGGTCGGCTTCGATCTCGGCGGCGACGGCTCGGGCCTGGGACTCGGTCAGGTCGCCGTCGAGCCAGGCGCCCAGGCGCTCGTCGGGGTCGTGGGGCTCGGGCGGGGTGGGATCGCTCATGTCGATGGCTTGGACGTGTCGGACGGGGGTTCCGGTTCCCCGGCGGCGCGGCGGCCGGGCTCGTGGCCGGCGAGCAGCTCGGCCAGTCGGGCATGGCCGCGGTGCAGGCGGGACTTGATCGTCCCGGGGGCCACGCCGTGGCGCTCGGCGAGCTCGGCGTGGGACAGGCCCAGGACGTCGGCCAACACCACCGCGTCGCGTTGGGCAGCGGGCAGCTGGGTCAGCGCCCGGCGCAGCGCGGGGTCGAGCCCGCGCGCGGCGAGCTCCCCGTCCACGTCCGCGGGGTCGGCGAGGCGGTCGGTCAGCGTGGCGAGGTCGACGTCGGCGGGCTGGGGGCGGCGTTGCTGGCGGCGCAGGGCGTCGCGGGCGGCGTTGACGGCGATGCGGTACAGCCAGGTGCGCACCGACGCCCGACCGGCGAACGAGCCGGACGCCCGCCAGGCCTTCACGAACGCCTCTTGGGCGACGTCCTCGGCGTCCCCTCCGACGTGGCGGCGGCACACCGCGATCACCATGGCCGCGTGGCGGTCGACTAGCTCGGCGAAGGCGTCGTGGTCGCCCCCGGACGCCCGGTCCAGCAGCGCGGCGTCGCGGCCGTCGTCGTCCGTCACCGCGGCACTCGGGTCGCTATTCGGCCGGAGGGCGGGCGGTCACGGCGAGCTGGGAGAACTCGGCGGTGTAGCGGCCCGTGCTGTACGGGGAGGACGGCAGCTCGCCGGTGATCCACAACAGCAGGTAGCGGGCCTGCACGGGCTGGTCGGGGGAGAGCTGGATGAGCTCGCTGCCGTCGGAGACCTGATCCAGCTGGCGCCAGTCACCTAACTCGGGCTCGATGGCCTCGGCGGCCCGAAGCTGCACGTCGACGCCGTCGAGGACAGCGCGAACCACCATCTGCTCCACGAACATCGGCTCGCCGAGGTCGACCACCACGCCGACGCCCTCCTTGAGGCCGCCGAAGGCGGGGCTTTCGTAGTGCTGCGTGCGCCACGTGGTCTCCTCGTCCCCGTCGATGAGGTTGGGCACGTCCTCGTTGTTCTCCTCGCCGGTGCCGGGCTCCGGGTCGAACACCTGGATCGCCGCGGGGGTCACGAGCTGGGCTTCCGGGGCGGTGTCCACGAAGGGGAGCTGATCAATGAGGTCATCGGTGGTGGCCGCTGTCCACCCGAGCACGGCAGCCACGAGCAGCGCGATCACCCCGCCCCACCGCGCCCAGCGGCGTCGGCGCGACGAGCCGGCGCCATCGTCGCCGGCAGGAGGGGATGCGACCGGCTCGGACGTGATGGCGGCCGGTGGCTCGATCGGGTCGGCGACGTCGAGGTCGGGCTCGGCGTCGGCGTGCTCGGCCAGAGCGTCGGCGAGGGCGGACAGGTCCGGATAGCGCTCGCCGGGCTCTCGGGCCATGGCCCGTTGGAGCGCGGACTCGAGCCCGCGAGGCACGTCGGGGCGCAGGCTGCGGACCGGCCGGGGATCGTGCTCGAGGCGCTGGGCTGCGGTCAGCAACGGCGAATCGGCCCGGAACGGCTGCTGGCCGGCGAGCGCTTCGTACAACACCACCGCAAGGCCGTACTGATCGGCGGCGCCGTCCACCGTCTGACCGCGGATCTGCTCCGGGGAGACGTAGGCGGCCGTGCCCAGCACGGTGCCGGTGCTGGTCAGGTCCTCGCTCTGGTCGGCTTTGGCGATGCCGAAGTCGGTGACCTTCACGGTGCCGTCGTCGGCGATGAGGATGTTGGCCGGCTTGACGTCGCGATGCACCAGGCCCC
>CAYQMQ010000145.1:0-5633 GCA_964418395.1 uncultured Actinomycetota bacterium | reverse complement strand
CTAGGGCGAGCTGGGCCAGCGCCAGCGCCGTCACGGGGATGAGTTTGCCGGCCAGCAACTGCCAGGGCCGCATCTTGGCGAGCAGAACCTCGACCACCCGGCTGGATTTCTCCTGGTTCGCGCTGGTCAACAGCAGGCTGCCGTTGACCAGGATGGCGAATAACAGCAGCGCCGTGGTCACGTAGCCCAACAACAACCCGGCGGGCACGTCGGGCTCTTCGCCGTCGGGTTGGACGACGCGAGGCTTTGGGGCGCGCAGGATTTGCTGGGTTTCTGCCTGGCTCAGGCCATGCTCGCTGAGCCGGCCTTGCAGGGTCGCCTGCTGCATGGCGACGGTGGCAACCCTGCGCAGGGTCACCCGCTCCGAGTTGGGCGGACCCCCGCCGACCATGAGCGTGCTCCGCTCCACCACGGCGGCGCCGACGTCGCCGTCCTCGACGGCCGCGGCGGCGTCCTCGCGATCGGCGAATTCGACGAGCTCGACCTCGGCGTCCTCGGCGGTCGCGCTGGCTGCCACCACCGCGTCGACGAGGTTTCCATCGCCGGTGACCACGCCGAGGCGTGCGGCGTCGTCGCCGACATGGCCGAGGACGACGACCCCGACGGCGACGAGCGCGGCGACGAGCACGGTGCCGCCCACATACACCTTGTTGCGCAGCCGGTCGACGAGCTCGCGGCCCGCGACCAACCGGATCGTTGATGTCGCTGTCACGAGGCCACCTCCTGCAACGCCCCCGGGGTCTGGCGGGTTTCCATGTCGGCGAGGCTGGCGCCGACCACCTCACTGAACCGCTGCGACAGCCGCGGCGGGCCGAAGGCGAAGCGCTCGACCCTCCCCTGGGTGGCGAGCTGGTCGAGCAGCGCCTGCGGGCTCGTGGCCGCCGGCACCCGCAGCCGTGTCGTGCCCGATGGGCCCTCGATGACGTCGGCGTCCGCTGGCGGGCTGACGCGGTGCCCGTCGGCCAGGCGCACTTCCACCTCGCGATAGTCCGCGCCACTGCGAACCTCATCGAGGGTGCCGGTGAGGCGCTGGCGGCCGGCGGCGACGATGACCACGTCGTCGCAGAGCTCTTCGACCAGATCCAACTGGTGGCTGGAAAACACCACCGCCGCACCGTCGCGAACCCGTGCGCGCAGGATGTCGGTCATGGCCTCCACCCCGGGCGGGTCCAAGCCGCTGAAGGGCTCGTCGAGCACCACCAACTCTGGGTCGTGGACCAACGCGGCCGCCAGCTGGGCGCGCTGCTGGTTGCCGTGGGAAAGCTGGTCAAGCGGGTCACCGCGGCGGTCGGCGAGTCCAAGCGCGGCCAGCCACGCGTCGGTGGCTTGCTGCGCCCGCGACGGCGTCATCCCGCTGAGCCGAGCCAAATAGGTCAGCTGTTGGGCCACGGGCATGCGCGGGTACAACCCGCGTTCCTCGGGCATGTAGCCGAACCCGGCGACGTCGGCCCGGGTGACGGCCCCCTCGTCCCAGCGCACGGCACCGGCGTCGAGGCGGGTCAGTCCAAAGATTGCCCGCATGGCCGTGGTCTTGCCCGCCCCGTTGGGCCCCAGAAAGCCCACCAGCCGTCCCCGGCGGGCCGTCAGCGACAACCCGTCCAGCGCGGTGGTCTCCCCGTAGCGCTTGACCAGCTCGCGCAGTTCCAGCATCAGGTGCCCTCTCCACTCGCGGCCTGTCAATGACAACAGGGACGGTAGGAAGCCGACGTGTGGGTCAGCGTCGGCGCCCGGGGGGATTTCTGTCTCCTCCCTGAGGACGAGACGGGCCGGCGACGGCCCCGTCCTTGCGCCCAGCGACACGAGCGTCGGTGCCCACAAGACCGCGACGACCTGGGAGAGTCGGCCTCCGAAGCCCACCGCGGCAACGACCCCGACGGCCGCTCTCTGGCCGGCGTGTTGTATGCCCATTTCCGAGCTGGGCGAGCGACCTCCCCCCACCCTCCCACGCACCAACACCCGTCCACCTCCACGACGTGGCCACCTCGCAGCCACGTGCGCCGCGGCGCCGGCGATGCCCTGAGCGGCATCGCGGAGCCAACCGAGGTGGTACTACCCCGCACGGGTGAGGGTGATCGGCAGGGTGGCGTGCACCCGACAGCCACCCTCCGGCGTGGGTGCAACGGTGAGGGCGCCGCCCGCAAGCGCGACGCGTTCGCGCGCACCCGCCAGCCCGCAGCCGCGGCCGTCCTCGAGCGTCGACGCCGGCCTGGCGCGGCCAGGGTTGGCCACCTCGACCTCCAAGGCTTCTGACGTGTACCGCAGGCGGGCGGTGACGGCCGTGCCGGGCGCGTGGCGGCACTGGTTGACCAGGGCCTCCTGCAGCACGCGATAGGCGGCCCGGTCCACGCTGGCCGGCACGGCTTGGCCCTGGTCGCCCTCGACGGTCAGTGAAACGTCGCAGCCGGCACGGCGGGCGTCGTCCACGAGCCGGTCGACCCGCATGAGGCTGGGCGGGGGTTCGCGTTCGCCGCCCTCCTCCTCCTCGTGGAACGCCTCGAGGACCTGGCGCAGCTCGGCCAACGTGGCGCGGGCCTGCTGACGGATCTCGACCAGCGCCTGTTGCGCGCCGGGGTGGTCGGTGGCTTCGCGCTCGGCGGCGCCGGCCTGGATCACCAGCTCGGAGAGGTGGTGGGCGGCGACGTCGTGGACTTCTCGGGCGATGCGGCCGCGCTCCTCGGCCACCGCACGACGGGCACGCTCCTCGCGCGCCCGTTCGAGGTCGCGGGCGCGTTGTTCGAGTGCGGCGGTGTGGGCCCGCCGGCTGCGGACGTGGACACCAAGTAGGGCGGGGACGGCGACGGTCAGCAGCGCCGGGGTCAGCACGGAGACCCACGACAGCGACGCCGCCGGCAACGGCGCCTCCACGAGTGGTGCCCAAGGAAGCACCCGCCACACGCCGACACCGACGAGCGCCACGACCGCCGTCCCCGTCGCGATCGCCACGACGGCGTGGCGCTGCCGGCAGTACGCCCCGACGCTGTAGGCGGCGACCGCCGCAAGCGGAGAGACGATCAGGGGGGTAGCCAAAAGCATGCCGCCGAGGGGCGAGAGCAACGTCACCGCGAACACGGTCGTAGGGGCGCGGCGACGCCACGCGAGCGCACCGGCGCTGGCGAGCGCCAGGGCGAGATGCAGGACCTGGAGGGCGAGTCGGTCAGTCGGCAGCGGACTGCCGAGGGACAACAGCAGGCCAAACCCGACCAGCAAAGCGGCGCCGACCGCGTCCCGTCCGAAGGGCGTGTGCACGCCGACGCGCGTCAGCGCCGCCTGCCACCACTGCAGCGGACTCCGACTCGCCACAGGTTCAGACGAGGTCAACGACGAGGCGAGGCACAGCTTGTCCTTTCTCGCTCTCCTCGAGAACCGACCCTCGACATCCGTCCTGCTCGCAGGCTGGCACGCTCCGGGCTCGGGCCGCCTCCGTCCGCGAGAGGGTTTTCGACTCCCTCCCGCGGAGGAGAGCAGGGCCATGGCACTCGTCCGCAAGGAGGAGCGCCATGGCCCGACTGCGCCGTCGCGGATCGGCCGTTCCTTGTTCCGCGGGGTGGTCATCGCGAGACGGTGACCATGCCCCGGGCCGTGTCGACCGTGGGGGCGACGGCGAAGCGCACCTGGCTGCCGTCGCAGTCCAGCGCCATGGCATCCCGCGGACTGGTGAAGGCATCCTCGCTGGCGGGCTCAGCGTCGGCCTTGCGCTGATACCAGCGCTCCACGCGGTCGCAGAAATCCTTTGCCCCGTCGCCGGCGAAGGCCGTCGAGACGCCCACGGCGACGTCGTCGCCGTGACGCCAGGCGTCGAGCTCGCCCCCGCGCCACTGCGACGCGATCGCGAACTCGCCCTGCTGGGCCTGGCGTAGTGGCTGCATCAGCGCGACCGCGTGCGCCCCGAACGACTGGGATGTCTGGTGCTGCCAGTCCTCGCCCGGCGCGGCCACGCCGCGAGGCTCCCGGGACTCGAAACCGTCCAGGTACAGCTGTGGGTCGTAGACCTCCACCGTCGTCGTCGGCGGCTCCGCCAAGGCATCGTTGACCGCCTCCCAGCCCTGCTCGTCGCGTAGCGTGGTGACGAACCGGCTGCCGACCTGGTAGGGCAGGACCATCTCGAGCTTCATGGCCTCGGGCACATCCCCTGCAGCCTCCCGGGCTTGCCGTTGCAGCGCCATCTGCTCGCTGAGGCGCTCCTGGCGCTCCTCGGCCGAGAGGTGCTCTTTGGCCCACTGGTTCTCGATCACCTTGGCGTCGCCTTCCATGACGTAGCGGAACGCCTCCGCGGTGTCGGGGTCATCCTCCATGAGATCTTTGATGCGGTTGAGGTCATAGTGCTGGTCCTGCAGGGCATGGGCGACCTCGTGGGCGGTGATGGCCCGCTCCAGAGGGCTCAACGGCATCTCCTCGCCGGCGACGTAGAGCGCTTCGCGCTCGGGCATATACACGCCGCCGACCGCCGTCTTGGCGAGTTTCCTGCTCAAGGCTTCAAGGTCGGCGTCCTGGGGCAGGAACCGCAGCGCCGCCAGCACCTCCTGGTCGAGCATGACCCCCTCGTCGATCTCCTCACTGGACTGAGCGGCGAGCTCGGCGAACCGGTCGCTGTCGACCAGCTCCGCGTCGACGTCCTCACGCGCGGGCAGACCGCGCAGGTCGCTGACCTGGTCGACGAGGTTCGACACCGACGCCGCCAGGTCTCCGCCGGAATCCGCCCCGTCTGATGCGGAGGCGGTGTCGTCCTCGCCGTTCTCGCTGGCCGGCGACGCGGCGTCCTTCGCGGGTCCTTGCGCGGTGTTCTGCTCACTCTCGACACAACCCGCCACCAGGACCATCACCACCGCCAGCACCGCCAGCAGCCAGAGCGAACACACCCGGGCCCCACCGATGGCCAGGCCACCGGCCTGTCCTGCCAGCCAAGCGCTCCTGTCCGAGCGGGTCTGCTCGCCGCCGACCGGCCCCGACGCCTCAGCGGAGGCAGCAAGCCCCGACTCGACCGACTCCCTCTCGCTCCCGTGCAGCATCGAGTTCTCCTCGCTTCGCAGCGGCATCAACTACGCCACCGAGCGTGAGCCTCACCCCCGTGCCTCGCGTCCGCCCCCGGGACCGTTTCGGCCTCCCTCCCAAGAACGAGACAAACAGGCTCCGTTCGTCAGCGGGAACGAGGCGCCGGCGCCGCCCTCACCCCCGCGGCGGTAACGGCTCTGTCGCATCGGGCCGCGAGACGTGGCCAGGTTCGCACACTCAGGCACTGGCTTCGCCTCCCCTCTGGGGCGCGGCCGACTCGGCTTTTACCGGAGCGGTGATCGCTGCGGCGAACGACAGCAAGGCGCGAGTGCTCGGCCATTGAGGCAAAGAAAAACACTCCGGTGGCCAGCGCGGGTTGTACCTCGCTGTCGCCAGCCGGCCAGGGAAAACGTCGCCCCGGCCAGCAGGCCGGCTGGTTCCTTCAGTCGCTGCTGGTGGCAGCCGATCCGGTGGGTGGCGTCTCCGGCGACCGAGCGCGGTAACTACGCCGGCCCCTCTCCGTTGTTGGACTCCGGCGACGGCAGAACAGCGGCCCAAACAACGCCGCGCTCGCCCCGGCCAGCGCCACCACGCTCCAGTCGAACGCTGCCGTTCCGCCACCGAGCAACGACACGGCTAGCCCC
>CAYQMQ010000144.1:0-5662 GCA_964418395.1 uncultured Actinomycetota bacterium | reverse complement strand
TCCGCCCCTGCCGGGTCAACGCCAGCCCGGCGGCGGCCAGCGACGCGGGCCACATGCGGTCGACGAAGGCCTCCACCGGCCCGGCCGGAACCTCCACCGGCCGGGCGGGCACATCAGGCTCGCCGGACGGGGGGTCGGTTGTGGGAGCGGTCGCCAGCTCGGACTCGCGAGCCGACCAGGCGCGCCGCCGGGCCACCAACTCGGCCAGGGCCATGGAGCGCGCCACCCCGTCGACGAACGGGCCGACCGGCCCTTGGGTGAAGCCTTGGACCGCGGCGTTGGTGACGGTCACCGTCACACCGGCGGCCCGATCACCGAGCACCGACCCGACGGCGCGGGCCACCTTCGGCTGACCGTCGACGAGGGCGGCCGCGACGGCAGCAGGGGCGCTGCCCGGCAGGGGCAGCAACCGGCTCGCCCGCCCAACGAAGCCGGCGCCGGTGGCCACGGCCTCAGCGCCCAGCGCCATGGCCTCCCGGACCAGCGGCTGATGATCGCCGGGATGGTCGAACGCCTCGCCTCGGCCCGTGTCGCCACCGTCGGCCTCGACCTCGTCGATGACGGCCATGAGCGCCCGGGGCGTGGTCTGCTCCGGATCGAAGGCCACGATGACCCGCCGCAGGGACAGGACCACCTCCGCCCACTCGACGCCCATATGGGCCATCAGAGCCTCGGTGACCCGCTCCGCGCACGTCCCGGAAGCCCAGCGCAACTCGATGTGGGCGCGGTCGTCACCCACCCACACCCGACGCCTACCCGCGGCGGCCATCGTGCGCAGGGTCGTTACCACGCTCCGTGCGGGGCCGAGCAGCCCCATGCCCACTTCCTTTCAATGACGCCCACAGCGCCTCGATAGGGTGAGGCCCTCGAATAAACGCCCGGTGAACACCGGATGATCGTTGGCTGTCCGTCACCCGTACCCGCGAAGCCTTCGCCATGACAACGCCTCCAAGTCAGGCCCCCGTCGAAGCTGGGACACCCGAGCTGTCTAGCGTCGGTTGAGCATTCGACGCGACGCGAAGGGGTTCGCGATGCAGGTTGGGACTCGGGACAGCCCACGTGTGCTGGTCGTGAAAGGCGCCCGCGCCGAGCGGTACCGCCGTGCCGCCAGAGGTAACACGGCCCTGCGCGAACGTCCGGCACCCACCCCGGCGACGACTCCCGAGCCGACTCGTTGCTCGTCCGCCCCCGCGTGTTCACCTGCCGTTCACCTTGGGATGTCAGTCTGTCTCATGGATGCCGATGGTGGGCACGGCAACCCGTTCGTGCGATTCCACCCGACTCACTGGATGTGACGATGGAGCAGCAGGCTGCCACCGACCACGCCGTCCCAACGTCGTCTACGTCCCCACCCACGTCAGCCGCAACGACCGCCGACCAGGTGTTCGAGCTGCGTGACGTGACGGTGCGGTACGGTGGCTTCACCGCCGTCAGGGACGTGACCCTCGACATCCCCCGCCAGCGCATCACCGCGCTGATCGGCCCCAGCGGCTGCGGCAAGTCGACGCTGCTGCGCAGCCTCAACCGCATGAACGACCTGGTGCGCAGCGCGCACGTCGAGGGCCAGGTCCTGTTCAACGGCGAGGACGTCTACGCGCCCGAGGTGGACCCGGTCGAGGTGCGCCGCCGCATCGGCATGGTGTTCCAGAAGCCCAACCCGTTCCCGAAGTCGATCTACGACAACGTCGCCTTCGGCCCGAAGCTGAACGGGCACAAGGAGCTCGACGAGGTGGTCGAGCGCGCGCTGCGGCAGGCGGCGCTGTGGGACGAGGTGAAGGACAAGCTCGACGAGTCGGGGCTGGCGCTGTCGGGAGGCCAGCAGCAGCGGCTGTGCATCGCGCGGGCGCTTGCCACCAACCCGGACGTGATCCTCATGGACGAGCCCTGCAGCGCCCTCGACCCGATCGCCACCATGAAGATCGAAGACCTCATGCGCGAGATGACGGCGCACTACACGATCGTGGTCGTCACCCACAACCTGCAGCAGGCTTCGCGAGTGTCGGATCGCACCGGGTTCCTGACCATCAACGTGGACGACGACGACGCGATGCGCACCGGAGAGCTGGTCGAGGCCGATGCCACGGAGACGATCTTCACCCAGGCCAGCGACCAGCGCACCGAGGACTACGTGACGGGGCGCTTTGGCTGACCCCCCGGGGCGGGGTCGGCGTCGTTTGCCGGCCCGCCGAGTCCGCCCGGCGCGGTCTGGTGGGGTCAGACCCTGGAGCGTCGCGCGATCAGGCGGGCGGTGATCGTCAGCGTCAGCGTGATCAGCATCAGCGACAGCGCGCCTGCCCAGCCTCTGGCGTTGGCCGCGTCGAGGAAGGTCCGGGCGTCCTCGAACGCGCGCAGGGTGATGGCGTCCTGCGGCGTGCCCGACAGCGCCAGCACCACCGAGTTGGCGCCGAAGGCGGTGAAGATCAGCGGCGCGGTCTCGCCCACGGCCCGGGCGACGGCCAGCATCGACCCCGTAACCAGCCCCGGCGTCGCGGCGGGCAGCACGACCCGCAGCGTGGACTGCCAGTGGCGGGAGCCCAACGCGTAGGCGGCGTTGCGCAGGTCTTGCGGGACCAGGCGCAACACCTCCTCAGCGGAGCGCACCACGATCGGCAGCATCAGGATCGCCAGCGCGATCGCCCCCGGCAGGGTCCCGTAGAACAGCCCGAGGTCCACCACGATCGCGGCGTACACAAACACGCCGACGAAGATCGACGGCACCCCGGTCATCACGTCGGTGAAGAACCGCGTCGGTGGGGCCAGCCGGTGGTCGGGGAACTCGACCAGGAACACCGCGGCGGCGATGCCCAAGGGCACCGACAGCAGCGCGGCGATGCCCACCATGTAGCCGGTGCCGACGAACGCGCTGAGGTAGCCGCCGCCCTCGGCGCGGTAGCTCAGCGGGGGGTTCTGGGTGATGAAGTCCCAGCCGAACGCGTCGGCGCCCTGGTAGGCGGTGACGATGATGATCGCCCCCAGCGGCACCAGGGCGATCGCCACGCAGGCCAGCAGCAGGACCCGCACGAGCCCGTCGAGGTGTCGGCGGCGCCGGCTGCGGGGGGACTGATGGGTCAGCGAGCCCGGCGACTCGGGGCCAGCGGCGGGCGTCGTCGCGGCGTGGTCGGTCATAGCGCGGCGTCTCCGGTGACATGGCCCATGCGCGACACGATGACGCGGGCGGTGACGTTGACGATGATCGTGAGCAGGAACAGCGCCACCCCCAGCGCGATCAGCCCGAGCTGGGCCTCGGGCGCGGCCTCCTTCCACTTGCTGGCGATCTGTGCCGCCACCGTGTTGCCGGTGTTGAACACCTCGGTGGTGATCTTCGCCGAGCCGCCGATCAGCAGCAGCACCGCGATCGTCTCGCCGAGGGCCCGTCCGAGGCCGAGCATGCTGGCCCCGATGATCCCCGGCCGGCAGCGCGGCAAGATCACGTGACGCATCACCTCCCACCGGGTGGCGCCGAGCCCGTAGGCCGCGAGGCGCTCGTCCTCGGGGACGGCGCTGATCACCTCGCGCGACACGGCGCTGATGATCGGCAGGATCATGATCGCCAGCACCAACGACGCGATCCAGAAGTTGCGCACCTGGACGGTGCCGCCGAAGAACGGGATCACGCGCCCGAGCGTGTCGTTGAGGGCGTACATGACCGGCTTCAGCACCGGCACCAGGAACAAGATCCCCCACAGGCCGTAGACGACGCTGGGCACCGCCGCCAGCAGGTCGACGGCGTAGGTCAGCGGCTCGCGGATCCGCGCCGGGGCCAGCTGGGTCAGGTACAAGGCGATCGCCACCGCCAGCGGCACCGCCAGCAGCAGCGCCAGCATCGACGTCACGATCGTGCCGTAGAGGAACTCGGCGGCCTGGTAGGTGCCGGTGATCTCCTGCCGGGAGTCGCCCGGGCTCCACTCGGTGCCGAAGAAGAACCCTAGGCCCTCTTGTTGGAAGATCGGCCAGGCGCGCCAGGTGGTCGAGCCGATCATCCACGCCAGGACCACCAGCACCAACAGCCCGGCGGCCATGACAATCAGCTTGAACATCGGATCGGCGAGGCGCCCCCGAGCGCTGCCCGTGAGCCCCGGGGGCCGCCTGCCTCCTGCCGTCATCGACCGCATCATCGCCACCCTGAGTGGTGCTCGTCCGTCACCGTCGCGGCGCGATCACTCGTCGGCGTTGATCTGCTCGACCTTCTCCAACGACGCCTCCCGCGCGGACTCGCTCAGGGGGGCGTAGCCGAGCTCGGCGGCGGTGTCGCCGCCCTCCTCCAGCGCCCACGTGAAGTAGTCGCGCATCGCCCCGGCGACGTCGTCGTCGTAACCGCAGCTGTAGGCCAGCAGCCACGTGGCCGTCGCGATCGGATAGCCCTCCCCGCCCACGTCGAGGATGTCGAAGCGCAGGTCGTCGGGCAGATCCAAGTTGTCCACGGCCTTGCCGACCGACTCGGTGGTGGCCTCGATGGCGTTGCCGTCGGCGTTGACGATGTCGGCGTACGGCAGGCCCGACTTCCTGGCGAACTCCAGGGACAGGTAACCGATGGCGCCGGGCTGCTGATCGATGATCGAGGTGACGCCGTCGTTCTGCTCGCCGCCGACCGACTCGTCGATCCAGTCGACCGTGTCGCCGGAGCCGAACTCCTCGGCCCACTCCTCGTTCTCGCTCTCCAGCCAGAGGGTGAACGTCTGGGTGGTGCCCGACCCGTCGGAGCGCCGCGCCACGGTCAGCTCCTGGTCGGGCAGGTCGACATCGGGGTTGAGCTCGGCGATGGCGTCGTCGTTGATGTTGGTGATCTCACCGGAGAAGATCCCCGCCGTGGTGTCGGCGTCGAGCACCAGGGTCTCGCCCTCGAGCTCGGGGATGTTGTAGGCGACCACGACGCCGCCGAACACCGACGGGATGTGCAGCACCTCGCCGCAGCCGCGCTCGTCCACCGCGGCCGCCATCTCCTCGTCGCTCATGAACGCGTCGGAACCCCCGAAGTCGGTCTCTTGAGCGATGAACCGCTCGCGCCCGCCGCCGCTGCCGATCGCCTCGTACTGGATCGACACGTCGGGTTCGACCTCGGCGTAGTCGCTGATCCACTCCTGATACACCGGATCGGGGAAGCTGGCGCCGGCACCCAGCAGCGAGACCGATCCGCCCTCTCCGTCGCCGTCGCGGTTCTCGGCCTCTTCCTCGGCCTCCCCGGGGTCCGCGGTCTGGATCTGCTCCTCGCCGCCCGATTGTCCGCACGCGGCAAGGGCAAAGAGCACCGCCACGAGGGCAACCGAACGCAGCCGATGAATCATGCTGGCATCCTCCTGTTTGAGATGAGGCCCCGGTTCCGATGGCCCGACCGGAGCAACGACGACGGTAGGCAGGGCGGGTGGCCGCGGAGCGTCGCGCCGGTGAACCGACGATGAACAGCGGTCGACGAAGCGGCGCAGGCAACAGCCGCTCGGCGCGGATGCCTCACGAGCGGCGGCGGGTGAGCGCCCACACCAGCGAGCCGACCGCCAGCACGGCCACCCCGCCGAGGACGGCGGTCACCGGCAGGGTGACGGCCAGCAGGACGCACAACCCGACGCCGAAGCCGGCCAGCCAGCGGGGCCAGCGGCGTTCGCTGTCGGCCAGCGTCCAGGCCGAGGCGTTGGTCAGCGCGTAGTAGGCCAGCACCGCGAACGAGCTG
>CAYQMQ010000143.1:0-5667 GCA_964418395.1 uncultured Actinomycetota bacterium | reverse complement strand
GGGTGATCACGCCTTCGTCGAGGGCGGCGAGGCTGGTGACCACCTTGAACACCGACCCCGGCGGCTGGGCCGACTGCACCGCCCGGTTGATCAGGGGGAACTCGTTGTCCGGGTCGTTGAGCGCGTCCCAGTCCTCCTGGGTGATGCCCCCGACGAACTGCTCGGGCTCGAAGGTGGGCTCGGACGCCATCGCCACGATCTCGCCGTTGTCGGGGTTGAGCACCACGGCGGCGCCCGCGGTGGCCGGCAGATCGTCGTCGCGGGCCACCTCCATCCCCTCGGCCAGCGCGTCCTCGACCAGCTTCTGGCTCTCCTGGTCCAGCGTGAGCCGCAGATCAGAACCGGGCACCGGCGGGGTCTCGCCGAGCTCGCGCATCACCTCACCGGTCGGGTCGACCTCCAAGCGGCGCTGCCCCGGCGTGCCCCGCAACCACTGCTCCCGGGACCGCTCGAGGCCGGCCCAGCCGATCAGCTCACCCCGCCGGTAGCCGGCATACCGCTCGGAGTCCAGCTCCTCCGCCGAGATCTCGCCGATGTAGCCCAGCAGGTGGGAGGCGAGGCTGTCGTGCGGATATTGGCGCAGCGGAAGGGTTTGGGCGTAGACGCCCGGATACCGGGTGGCCGAGTGTTCGTGGATGTAGCTGATGACATCGATGGGGACGTCCGTGGCAACCGGTCGCGGCCGGAAGGGCCCGTAGCGCAGCGACTCGGCACGTTCGGCGACGACGTCGACCTCCATGTCGAGCAGCTCGGCGAGGTCGCCGTAGATCTCGCGACGGTTCTCCTCGTCGCCCATCTCGTCGGGCAGCACCGAGACGACCGGAGCGAACCGGTTGCGCACCAGCGTCTCGCCGTCGCGGTCCACGATCTTGCCCCGCGGCGGGTCCAACGTGACGGTCCGCACCGCGTTGCCGGTCGCCTGGGCCACGAACTGCTCGCCCGCCATGATCTGTAGGAACCACAACCGGGCGAACAACAGCACGAACAGACCGACCACCACGAGCGCGAGAAAGGTCAGCCGTAGCCTGCGGCTCTCCGCCTCGTCGGCGGCGTCACGGATGCTGCGCACGACCGCGAGGCTAGCAGCGGACGTCCGCGCACCGTCTGCGAGTGGCGTGGCGAGCCGGCCCGTCGGGTCCGGGTCAGTCGCGGCCCTGGGGCCCGCCGCTGACCCGCACGGGGGCGAACCGGCGGCTGAGCCATGCCAGGGGCGGCATGATCAGCGGCGTGAGCACCAACCCGAACAACCCCGCCACGGCCGCCTGGCCGACGATGGCCACCAACCCCACCTCGGTCTGATCGAACAGCAGCGCCAGCGTGGTCTGGCCGAACCGCACTCCGGCCGTGCCGATCGCCCCGGCCAGCAGCTGTCCCGGCAACGGGGGGCCGCTCCAGAACCGGCGGCCCACCCCGATGCCGTAGCCGGCCAGCACCAGCACCAGCGCCGACGCGCCCACGAGCCCCTCCCCGAGCAGATCCAGCAGAAGGCCCACCCCGAAGCCGTACCACAGCCCCGGGCCGGGCCCGCCGGTGAACGCGAGGCCGATGACCAGGACGGTCGCCGTGGAGGGGGCCACACCGGCCACGGTCAGGTTCGCCAGCACCACGGTGTCGAGCAGGACCCCCGTGACCGCGGCCACGGCGAGCAGCACGATCTGGGCGATCACCCGCGCACGTGCGGATGTGCCGCCACCCGGGGAGTGACGGCGGCATTTCCCTCGTCCGCCTCGAGGTCGGTCTCAGAGTCTTCGACGTTGGCCTCGGGATCAGGGGCGTCCGCGCCAGGCGGGTCGGGTGCGGCGTCGGGGTCGTCGGGGTCGGGGTCGTCACCGCTCGGGTCGAGCTGCCCGGGGACCTCGGGGGTGTCCACCACCACCATCACCAGATCGAGGCTGGAGAAGTCCACGGCCGGTGTCACCGCGAACGTCGGCGTGCGGTCGCCCGATCCGCCCTGGGCGAGGGCGCCGACCGGGAGGCCGTCGGGGATCCGCGTGCCCTGGAACGCCCGGGTGACCACCTCCGTGCCCGCCTCGAACTCCGCCTCGGTGTCCTCGATGAGCTGCAGCTCCATGGGCCGCTGTCCCCGGCCGGACAGCAGCGCCTGCTCCCCGTTGCGCGTCAGCCGGACCGCGTAGCGGGCCCGGGGGCTCGCGGCCAGCTCGATCCGCGCGTACTCGGGAGCCACCTGGATGACCTTGCCCACCAGGCCGTCGGCGTTGATCACCGCCATGTCCGGCTCGACGCCGTCGCTGGCGCCCACGTCGATCAGCGCCGACCAGCGCGATCCGCCCGGCGGTTGGGCGATGACCCGCGAGGTGCGCGTGGTGAACTCGCGGCGCTCGCGCATATCGAGCAGCTCGCGCAGCTCAGCGTTCTCTCGTTCGAGGTCGGCGACCGACAGCCGCTGTTGACGGACCTGTTCGAGCTCCTGTTCGAGCTGTTCGATGCGCTGCCGGCGCTCGCCGAGATCACCGAGCCCGCTGATGAAGTCCCCGACCGGCCGCGTGAGGCTGGCCACCGCGTCCTGCAGCGGGGCGAACGCGCCGAACGCGGCCTGCTGCAGCTCGGACAGCGGCCCGTCGTCACCCTCGCGGAAGTCGAGCGTGATCAGCACGAGCGTGGCCAGCACCAGCAGGGCCAGCAGGATGCGGGGGCGGCGACGGTCGGTCATCGGCAGCTAGCAGCTCGCACGGTCGCGGCACAGGGCCCAAGGCGTGGCAACGCGCCCGGCGGACGCGGCTAGTGGCGCGAGCTCGAGATCAGCACGCGCTTGAGGGCCTCGAACTCCTCGAGGCACTTGCCGGAGCCGAACGCCACCGAGCCCAGCGGATCGTCGGCGACGTGGATCGGCATGGCGGTCTCGTACTTCAGGCGCTCATCGAGCCCGTGCAGCAGCGCGCCCCCACCGGTGAGGACGATGCCCTTGTCCATGATGTCAGCCGCCAGCTCCGGCGGCGTGCGGTCCAGGGTGTTCTTCACCGCGTCCACGATCGAGTTCACGGGCTCCTCGATCGCGCGACGGATCTCCTCGGAGTTGACGACGATGGTCTTGGGCAGGCCGGTGACGAGGTCGCGGCCCCGGATCTCGGCGTGGCTCTCCTCGGTGCGCTGGAAGGCGCTGCCGATCGACATCTTCATCTCCTCGGCGGTCCGCTCGCCGAGCATCAGCGAGTACTCCTTCTTGACGTAGTTGACGATCGCCTCGTCCAGCTCGTCGCCGCCGATGCGGATGGAGGCGCTGGTGACGATGCCGCCCAGGGAGATCACCGCGACCTCGGTGGTGCCGCCGCCGATGTCGACGACCATGTTCCCGGCGGGCTCGTGCACCGGCAGGCCGGCGCCGATTCCCGCGGCCATGGGCTCTTCGATGATGTAGGCGGCGCGGGCGCCCGCCTGGATGGCGGCCTCTTCCACGGCGCGCTGCTCCACCCCGGTGATCCCGCTGGGCACGCACACGACCACCCGCGGCTTGTTCAAGAACGTGAAGTACCGGCGGGGGTGGGCCTTCTGGATGAAGTAGCGCAGCATCTTCTCGGTGACGTCGAAGTCGGCGATCACCCCGTCCTTCAGCGGACGGATGGCCACGATGTGGCCGGGGGTGCGCCCGATCATCCGCTTGGCCTCGGAGCCGACCGCGAGGATCGCCCCGTTCTTGGTGTTGATCGCCACGACCGAGGGCTCGTTGAGCACCAGGCCCCGGCCGCGGACGTACACCAGCGTGTTGGCCGTGCCGAGATCAACTGCGATGTCGCGGCCGAAGAACTGGACCTGCAGGTTGGAGTTGGATCCCACGAAAGTCCCTGGGCAGTCGTCACAGCACGAGCCGGACGGCCCGCAAGCTGCATCGTATCCCGCCGCCGGCCCGGGGGGAGGCCGATTCCTGGCCGGGCGGTCATCGGACACCCGATCCCCGCTGGCCGGGCGGTCTCACACCACCCCCAGCCGGGCCAGGCTGGTCCAGTCGGGGTCGCCGATCACGAGGTGGTCCAGCAGCTCCACGCCCAGCGTGGCGCCGGCCTGGGCCAGCCGGCGCGTGATCTGGCGGTCGTCGGCCGAGGGGGTGGCCTCCGCCGAGGGGTGGTTGTGGGCCACGACGATCGCGGATGCGCCCGCCAGCAGCGCGTCGCGATAGATCTCGCGCGGAGCCATGAAGGTGTGATCGGCGGTGCCCACCGAAATCGTGTCGACCGACAGCAGCCGGTGTTTGGTGTCCAGCGCCGCCAACAGGCACAGCTCACGGTCGTGGCCTTGCAGCAGCGGGGCCAGCACCGCGGCGGCGTCCTCCGGGGTGGCGAGCTGCGCGCGGCAGCCGGGATCGGCGGCCTCCAGCCGCCAGCCGGGCGGCGCGGGCACCGTCCGCCACGCCATGCCCGGACCCGCTGCGGGTCGCTCCGGGGGTGCCGTGTCCCGGCCGGAGTCGGCCTCGTCGGGACCGAGCTCGGCGGGGGTGGGCGAGCCGTCGGGGGCAGGCGCGGTGGCGCTCACGGTGACCTCCAAGCGACGCGGCGACGCCGTGCATCATGCGCCACCGCGCGGCGGCCCGAGACAGACGCCGCCCGCGACTTGGGGACGGCCTCAGGCGTCCGAGCCGAAGAAGAGCTTGATCTCGCGGTCGGCGGTCTCCGGCGAGTCCGAGCCGTGGACGAGGTTCTCGGTGATCTCGGTGGCGAGGTCGCCGCGGATGGAGCCGGGCGTGGCCTCGGAGGGCTTGGTGGCCCCCATGAGCGTGCGCATCTGGCCCACCGCGTCCGGCCCCTCGACGATCATCGCCACCAGCGGCCCCGACGTGATGAACGACACCAGCTCGTCGTAGAAGGGCTTGTCGACGTGCTCGGCGTAGTGCTGACCGGCGAGCTCGCGGTCGATGGTGCGCAGGTCCATGCGCGCCAGGCGCAGGCCCTTGCGCTCGATGCGGCGGACGATCTCGCCGGTCAGCCCGCGCGCCACGGCGTCGGGCTTGATCAGGATCAGGGTGCGGTCGCTCACGCGTGGTCCTTTCGGGGGTCGGTTGCTGCCCGCGGTTCGGATGTCGGCGGGTGCCGGTCGGCCGGATGCGGGTCAGGCGGGATCGAGGCCGAGGGCCGCCCGGGCCGCCCCCACCGTGTACAGCGAACCGGTGACCACCACGGCGTCGCCGTGGCCGGTCAGCTCGCTGGCCTGCTCGATGCCGTCGGCGACCTGGTCGGCGACGACGATCTCGGGAACGAGCCCTTCGGCGGCCTTGGCGATGCGCTCGGGGGAGGCCCCGCGGGGCGACGGGGACTGCACGGCCACAAGCGCGTCGGCGACGGACGACAGGCGGGCGATCACCGTCTCGACGTCCTTGTCGTCGAGGACGCCGGCCACCACGACCCGGCGCCGGTGGGCGAACTCGTCGTGCAGCGCGGTGGCCAGCGTGGCTGCTCCGGCCGGGTTGTGCGCGCCGTCCAGCACCACCGGCGCGCGCTCGGCGCCCCGCCCGACGACCTCGAGACGTCCCGGCACGCGAATCGAGGCCACCGCGTCCCGCAGCAGGTCGTCGTCGATCCCGCCGGCAAAGCCGAGGAACCCCTCGACGGTGGCCAGCGCGCAGGCGACGTTGTCCACCTGATGCTTGCCGTGCAGGGGCACGAGCAGGTCCTCGAGCACCGTGGTGACCGTCTCGATGGTGACGACCTGCCCGCCGAC
>CAYQMQ010000142.1:0-5688 GCA_964418395.1 uncultured Actinomycetota bacterium | reverse complement strand
GACGTCGGGCTGGCCACCGGCTTCGAGTTCGCCGACGCGCTGGCCAGCGCCCCGTATCTGGGCGAGCTGCCCGCCCCGGTGGTGCTGACCCCCGGCAACGAGACCCACGCCGCCCCCGAGGGATGGTTCGACGCGCGCGGCTGCGACGTTGAGACCATTCACGTGTTCGGTGGTCAGGCTGCCCTGCAGGACGCCGTCGCCGAGTCCTACGCCGAGACCGCCTGCCCCTCCGAGACGGCGGAGCCCCTGCTGTCGGGTGAGTCTGCCGAGAACCTCCAAGCCGAGGGCACCGGGCAGGACCAGGACTTCAGCTTCACGGTGGAAGCCGAGCCGATCGGGGCCGGCGACGTGGTCACGATCGACCTCTCCGCCGCCGGCGCGGAAAGCGCTGACTACAGCGGCGCGTCGGTCGCTGCGACGGCCGGCGAGGGCACTGCGAGCTTCAACGCCGTGAACAACGAGATCACCTACACCGGCGCCGCCGGCGAGGACGCTGTCGGCGACGAGGTCACGATCACGCTGCAAGGCGTCGACGCCGGAGCGGCGCAACAGGACTTGGAGGTCACCTTCGAGCGCGAGGACCACAGCAACACGGTCACCTTCGACATCGAAGGCTGAGCACGATCCAGCGGCCCCGGGGTTTGGCCCCCGGGGCCGCGTCAACGGACATCGGGAACTCGACCGAACAGAGCGGCTCGCGGCGGCACCGGTCAGCGCGTCATGAGGCTCGTCGTCAAGGCCAACCCGTCGCGGGCGATCCCGCTGGCGCAGTCCGACTCGGGATCGGGCACCTGCACCAAGCTCAGGTTGTTGAGCAGCACCGCCGAGTCGTAGCGGGCATCACCCTGGTCGAACAGCGACAGCACGAGGGTCTGCTCGCTGCCAGGGGTGACTGGCGTGGCCGCCCGCATGCGGGGGTGGCCGGACTGGTAGGTGGTCTGGAACGCGTTCGAGGGAGTGACAAAGAGGCCGGTGGACGCGTTGACTTGCGTGTTGAAACGCCCCTCCGGTCCCAGCGCGAAGCTTTCCGGCGCCGACAGCTCGCTTCCGGAGACGGTCCAGTCCGGTGCGTCGTCGGGAGCGCTGGCCTGACCCTGGTCCCGCTCGAAGATCTCGGCGACGAAGGCGTCGTTGTACTCGCTCCCAACGAAGCGGGGCACTTCCTCTGAGAGGAACCGGTGGTCGAACGTCAAGCAGTTGGCGTGCTCGGGGATCGACAGGTGCAACGCCCACATGACGACGTCGCGGTCGCTGTCACCACGGACGGCGTCACCTCCCAGGTCGGTGCCGTCCTCGTCGGCCTCATTGGCGGTGTCGGCGTCGTCGGCCAGGCCGGTCGACAGGATCACGGCGTTTTGGTCGTCGAAGCTGCCCGGGACGTTCTCGACGATGCCGGCAAAGCCGTCGGTGGGTGGTGCGGACAGGAACTCCGCCCCGTCGAAATAGACCTCCCCGCCGCCTTCCATGGCCAGGCCCAGCAGGCCCGCTGACAGCTGATCAGCGCCGGCGGTGCTGCTGACGACGAACTGCTCGCTGGGACGCCGGTCGGATTGCACCTCGACGGTGATCTCGTCGGTGGCCGTCACCTCCTCGCCGTCGACGAACTCGCTGACCTCGGCGGTGATCGTGTGGCTGCCGGGGCTGAGGGTCACCCGAACGGGATCCTGACCGAAGCCGGTGGCAAGATCGCCGTCCCGGTCGCTGCGATAGTCGACCGGCATCGACTCGTCGTCCTCGCGGCGGGGCGAGTCGGTGTCGGCCCGCAACAACACCTCACAGCAGCCAACCGTGTCCTCGGACGGGGACGTGATCGTCACCGCGGGCGGGTCGGGCTCGTTCGGCGTGTGCGACGGAAAGTCCTGGGCGCTGGCGATCTCCACGCGCTGCTCGAACAAGTCCAGCTCGTCGCTTTCGACCCTGGCGTTGATCACCGGGATCTCCGCCACCAGCTGGGCGGTGCCGGCCAGCCCCCCGAACAGGGTCCACAGCGGCTCGCGATCGTCGGCGGCTTCGACGGCCACATACGGGCCCACTCTGATGTCGGTGCCGCCGGTGTCCCACAACCTGACGTCGAGGCCGGCCCGGAGGTCGGCTCGGGCGTCGGCGCTGCCGCGGAACGTCAACGGGTCGGTGTTCCAGCTGCGCTCGAACCGGTTGACGGGTTGGAACCCCTCCCCGTGCCGGAACTTCGTCCCGGCGGCCAGCTCGAGATGGCCGTGGGCGCTGGCGGTGGCTTCGCCGTCGACGGTGACGTCGGCTTGCAGATCGAAGACCAGATCGGAGTTGATGACCACCGGGACCGGTCCCACTTGGAAGTTGATGCTCGGCAGGCCGGTGCGCAACAGCTCGACGGTCTCCTCCGCGTCGAAGTTGGCCTCGGCCGCGGCGGACAGCCGCGCGTCCTCAGTGACCTGGCCCACCAGCCGGAACCGCTCCAGCCGGACCTCGGTGTTGAACCAGTCGAAGTCGGTCTCGATATGCACGCGGAACTCGACGCCGATGCCGAACTCGTTGCGTCCGTTCACCGTCAGGGAGGCGTTGTCGCCTTCGATGGTCTTGTCGAACGTCAGCGTCCAGACCTTGCTGATGGACCCGCCCGCCAACGTGCGAGCGGACGCTGGCGACGACGCCTGCGAGGAGGAGGCGGTGCTCGCCGTGGCCGGGCTGTCGAAGGACGGGAAGTCCGAGCGCGGCCCCTCGGTGACGTCGAGCTTGGAGACGTCGCTCGGCGGCAGCCCCTCGCTGCGCGTGAGGGTCACCCCGTCGTCGGACGGGTCGTCGTCGGTGTGGGCCGACAGGTCGACCGGGGCGTGCAGGCGCGTGTCGAGCTGGCGGAACACGTCGGTCAGATGTCCGACCACGGTCTCCAGCACCACCTCGCCGTCCTCGTTCTCGCGGACGGTGACGACTCGGCGCAAAAACCCCTCCGGGGCCGCCGAGGTCGTGCCGCTGACCACGGGATCGCCGGCTTCGACCGGATCGTCGGCCGGCTGGTCTTGCAATGTGATCCGGCCGCTGTCGGGGTCGTAGTCCACGACGCCGTCACCGACCACGTGCACGTCGTCGCCGACGACGGTCGCACTGGGATCGCGTCCCTCCACGGTGACGGTCACGGTGTCGCTGCTGGTACGGCCGGCGCCGTCGGTGGCCACCGCCCGGAACGTGAACGTTCCCGTCTCCGGCGGGAACACGGTGACCGCCCACTCGAGCGGGTCGCTGGTGCTGCGGTCCCCCGTCGTGGCTCCCACGAGCTGGTCGCCGACGAAGATCTCTACCTTGCGCACCCCGCTCGCGTCATCGCGGGCCGTGCCGCGCAGCTCGACGCCGTCCTGCCCCCGCATCACCGTCGCGCCGTCGTCAGGGCTCGTGACACTCACCTCCGGGTCGGCGTCGTCGCTGCAGCCGTCGGGCCGTAGCGCATCAACCGCGGCGCGTTCCACGTCATCGGGCACGGCGGCGGTCCCGCCGGCGATGTCCAGGCGGGCGAAATCGCAGGCGGCCAGATCGGACAGCCACTGCTCGGTGGGTGCGGGCAGGCTCTGGGCGGTCAACGCGATCGGCGCCGGCCCGCCGGCCTCGAGCCCGGCATGGGCAGCGAGGGTGACCGCATCGGGAAAGCGCAGCCCGTTGGTCAGGTTGACGTGGTCGGTGCGCCACCCGAACCGGTCCGTGGCCAGCTCACCGATCGCCCGCGCGGTCGCGAACCGGTTCGAGCCAAAGACCCGCGTGACGCGAATCCCCAGGTTCTCGACCTGCTGCTGGACGGCGTCGGAGACGGCGGCGCTGCCGCCGGTGAGCACCACCTCGTCGACATCGAGGTCCTGGAGCGCGTCAGCGGTCGGCTGCGGCAGCGTCCCCTGGGCGGTCAACAGCATCGGGATCTCTTCGCCGGCGGCCACGGCCCCGGCCGTCAAGGCGTCGGGGAAGTCCTCGCCACTGGCCAGCAACGCCAAGCCCGGATGGTCCCCCGTGGAGCTGTGTCGGGCGATCTCCGCGGCGGTCTCGTAACGGTCGTCGCCGGCCACCCGGATGACGTTGTAGCTCTGGGCCAGGATCTGTTCGACCTCCTGGCTGATCGCCGCCTGCCCACCCAGCAGCACCAGGTTGGACGGGGCCAGCTCGGCCAGCGCGTCCTCGAACGGTTCGATCACGCGATCCGACTGCGTCAGCAGGACCGGCGCGTCGAGGACGCCGGCCAGATAGCTGCCCGCCAGGCTGTCCGGAAACGCGTCCGCCCGAGCGACCAGGGCGGTGTCCCCGCCGAAATCGGGGGCGCCGACCCCTTCCTCGGTGGCGATCCGCCGAGCCGTGCCGAAGCGGTTCGCGCCGGCGTACCGCACGACTTCCGTGCTCCCGGTTTGACCATCCTGTTGAGCCACTGCCGGAAGGGATCCCGCGGCCCCGGGCACCGTGGCCAGCGCGGTGACGACTGCCAACACGATGGCCAGGTGCATCCGCCATCTGCGTCGGGTTTTGCCTCTCGGGGCCGTCGCCCAGCCGTCGGCTTCGTCTCCGGAGCCGGTCGTGGCACTGCCGAATACGCTCATCACATCCCCAAGCCCGCGGCCTGCCCCCAGCAGGCCTCATCGAAGAATGCGCGGGCGAGGATGGCTCAGCGCTTCGCCCGATGTCAACATGCGAGCGTGGGCGAGTCTCGGAGGCCTCATGGGTGAGCGGCCGCAGGTCCACGTCGTGGCCCTCGGCGGGACCATCGCGATGACCGGCACGGCCGAGGACGGCGTCACCCCGACGTTGACCGCCGACGCGCTGGTGGACGCTGTCCCGGACCTGCAGCGGGTCGCGGACGTGAGTGCGGAGCAGCTTCGCCAAGTTTCCGGCGCAGCGGTGACCATGTCCGACGTCCAGGCAGCTGCGCGCCGGATCGTGGCGCTTGTCGACGACGGCTGTGACGGGATCGTGGTCACGCAAGGGACCGACACGATCGAAGAGACCGCGTTCCTGCTGGATCTGGTGATCGACACCGAGGCGCCGATCGTGGTGACCGGCGCCATGCGCAACCCGACGCTGCCCGGAGCGGATGGTGCGGCCAATCTGCTCGGGGCTGTCCTCACGGCCGCGGAGCCGACCGCCCGGGGCATGGGCACGCTCGTGGTCATGAACGACGAGATCCACGCGGCGCGGTTTGTCGCGAAGCGACACACGAGCAATCCCGCCGCGTTCGTGTCCCCGCTGGTCGGACCGATGGGCTGGATCGTCGAGGATCGGGCGCGTGTGGCGGTAACGGTCCCGCGCCGCCCGACGGTCAACGGGGGCCTCGAAGCCGAGATCCCTCCCGTGGCGTTGTTGACGTTGACGCTGGACGACGACGCGCGCCTGACCAGCAAGCTCGACGAGCTCGGCTACGAGGGAGCCGTGGTGGAAGCGTTGGGCGGGGGGCACGCGCCCGCCACGGCCGTGGACAATCTCGGCTCGCTCGCTCAGCGCATGCCCGTGGTTCTTGCCTCTCGGACGGGTGCTGGGCCGGTGCTGCGCCGCACGTACGGGTTCGTGGGCTCCGAACGGGACCTTCTCGAGCGGGGGTTGTGGCACGGCGGGACCCTGGATGGGCCAAAGGCGCGCGTCCTGTTAGGGCTCGTGCTGGGAGCCGGCTTAGACCGATCCGCCGTGGCAGACGCGTTCGGATCCTTCGACGGGGCCCTGCCCCAAGGGTGAATCAGCAAAATTTTT
>CAYQMQ010000141.1:0-5831 GCA_964418395.1 uncultured Actinomycetota bacterium | reverse complement strand
CCCCTACGAGCTGTTGCTCGGCGCGCTCGCGGCGTGCACCTGCATCACCGTGGCGATGTACTGCCGCCACAAGGAGTGGCAGCTCGACAACATCTCGGTGGAGTACTGGCACGACCGCCTTCACGCTGACGACTGCGACGACTGCGAGAAGGACGCCACCGGCTACCTCGACCGGGTCCGCAGCCGGATCTTCATCGACGGCGACTTCGACCAGGCCCAACGGGACCGGCTCAAGCAGATCGCGGTGCGCTGCCCGGTGCACAAGACCCTCGATCACAGCATCAGCTTCGGCGACGAGGTCGTCTTCGCCGGGTGAGCCACCCCCAGCCCGCCCTGCAATAGGCCGACCCCGCGTGCAATAGCCCGCCCCAATTCGTCGTCCTTGCGGGTGGGTGGGCGTACCGACGCACTACCACCCGTACCCCAATAAGGAGACGAACCATGGCCGGCAAAGCTGTTGTCAGCCTCACCACCGGGCTCGAGGATGCCGAGACGGTGTCCGTCGCGTTCCTCGTCGCCGTGGGCGCCGCCGAATCGGGTCGGCCCACCCTGATGTTCCTCACCAAGGAAGCGGTGCGCCTTGCCCAGGACGGCATCGCGGTGGGCGTGGCGTGTGAGAACTGCCCGTCCCTGCCGTCGTTGCTGCAGCGCTACCGCGACGCCGGCGGCCGCTATTACGTGTGCCCTGTGTGCTTCGACGCCCGCCAGCTCGACAAGGGCACGTTGCTGCCCAACGCCGAGATCGCCGGCACGATCCCCCTGTGGGAATGGATCGGCGACGAGGGCGCCACCACGTTCAGCTATTGATGCGGTGCTCCGGCCCGCCGCCGCCTGATCCCATCGCAGGCTGTAGCCCTGACAGCACCGGTGGAATTCGGGCTTGTGCTTCGCGGGCCGGCGCACGAGGATGACATGAGCAAGACAACCGGTGGGGGTGTCCGAGCTGTGGTGGAAGGTTCCCGCAGTGACTTCACGGCGGTGGCGCGGGAGCAGCTGCCGTGGCTGTACTCGCTGGCTCGGCGGCTGGTCAGCGATCAGGCCGAGGACGCGGTCCAGGAGTGCTTGATCAAGGCCTATCGCAGCTTCGAGAGCTTGCGTGACCAGCAAGCCGCACCAGCGTGGTTCCGTCAGATCCTGTTGAACTGCATTCGCGACCGCTATCGCCGGGAGGCCGGCCTGCCCAGCCAGGAGCCGTTGGACGAGCTGGCCGATTACTCGCTGTACCGCAAGATCGCGGACGAGGACCCGTGGCCGTATTCGGACAGCGTGCACCTGGACTTTCTCGCCGCCTTCGACGAGGAACACGTGTGGTCGGTGCTGGACCGGGTCGATCCGCGGTACCGCGCCCCCTTGGTGCTGGTGCACATGGAGGGCATGTCGACCGCGCAAGTGGCCCGCATGTTCGGGGTGGCCCAGGGCACCGTGCTGTCGTGGTTGCATCGGGGCCGCAAGCTGTTCGAACGGGAGATGTGGGAGTACGCCACCGAGGCAGGCCTTCTCACCGAGACCGCGTCGGAAGGGGTAGGACAGTGATCAGCTGCAGCGAGGCGGTCCGCCGGCTGTGGGAGTACCTGGAGCAGGATCTCGACGCAGCCGACCGGAAGCAGGTGGAACAGCACCTGGCGTTCTGCCGCCGCTGCTGCGGCGAAGTGGAGTTCGCCGAGGCCCTGCGGGATTTGTTGGGGTCGGCGGCCCGCCCCTACCTGCCGGCGGAGGTGGAGGAGCGCCTCGTGGGCTTCCTCGATCAGCTCGAACAGGGGGAATCGTGACCAAGGACTTGATGTACAAAGACGACATCCAAGAGCTTGTCGGCGAGTCGTACCGGAAGTTGGACACCGCCGCGGCGTTGGGGACGCGCTGGTACACGGACGAACAGCTCGCCCGGCTGCCGGAGGGCGCCCGCGAGTGGGCGCTCGGGGTCGGCAACCCGGTGGCATCGGCTGAGCTGCAACCGGGGGAGGAGGTCGTCGATCTCGGCTGCGGGTCGGGAGCCGACGTGCTGTTGGCCGCTGCGGAGGTTGGCCCCACCGGCCGCGTGGTGGGGGTGGACTTCCTGGCCGAGATGCTCGAGCGCGCCCGCGGCTTCGCGGCCGAGGCCGGGGTGGACCACGTCGAGTTCCACCACGCCGAGATGGAGTCGCTGCCGCTGCCCGACGCGTCGGTCGACGTGGTGATCTCCAACGGCTCGATGAACCTGTCGGCGCGCAAGAGCCGCGTGATGGCCGAAGCCCACCGGGTGCTGCGCCCCGGCGGGCGGCTGTGCGTGGCCGACCTCACCATCCAGGAGGAGGATCTGCCCGCCGACGTGCTGACCCACCCCTCGGCATGGGCCGGGTGAGTGGCCGGCGCCCTGGCGGAGCGTGTCTTCGTCGACAAGTTGGAGAAGGTCGGGTTCGCCGGCGTCGAGGTGTGCGACCGGACGCCCTGGAGCGTGGAGGACCTGGTCCAAGTCCCGTTGTTCACCCCCGATCTCATCGAGCTGATGCGAGATCTCGTACCGCCCCGGCAGCAAGCCGAGGTCGCGATGGCCATCACCGTGACCGCCCACAAGCTGGCATGAGCGCCTCAAGTAGCGCAGCGGTAGGCGCCCTGGCATGAGCGCCTCACGTAGCGCAGCGGTAGGCGCCATGGGCAGCGTGGGTGACCACTCGGTGCTGCGGGCCGCCGCCGATTACGCGACGACGTTCCTTCACGGCGCCGCACAGCGGCCGGTGGGCGTCAGCGCCGACCGGACGGCGTTGCATGCCGCCCTCGGGGGGCCGCTTCCCGATCAACCCGGCGATCCGTTGACGGTGATCGATGCGCTCGCCGCCGGGGCCGACCCGGGCCTGCTCGTCACCCAGAGCCCTCGCTTCTTCGGGTTCGTCATCGGCGGATCCCACCCGGTGGCGTTGGCCGCGGACTGGCTGACCTCGGCCTGGGACCAGAACGCCGGCATGTACGCGCCGGCGCCCGCGGCAGCCGTGGTCGAGCGCGTCACAGCCGGTTGGCTCCTCGAGCTGCTCGGGCTGCCCGCCGAGAGCTCGGTGGGGTTCGTGACCGGCGGGCAGATGGCCACGTGGACGTGCCTGGCCGCCGCCCGCCATCAGGTGTTGGCCGACGTCGGGTGGGACGTCGAGCACGACGGCCTGGTCGGCGCGCCGCGCGTGCATGTGGTGGCCGGCGCCGAGCGGCACGGCACCGTCGACCGCGCGCTGCGCTTTCTCGGCTTCGGCTCCGGTCACACCCTCGACGTCGACGTCGACGACCAGGGGCGCATGCGCCCCGACCATCTCGAGGCCGTGCTCGCCCGGCTCGACGGGCCGACGATCGTGGTCGCCGAGGCCGGCAACGTGAACAGCGGCGCGGTCGATCCGCTCGGCGACATCGTCGCCTCGGCACACGCCCGCGGCGCCTGGGTCCACGTCGACGGTGCCTTCGGGCTGTGGGCGCAGGCTAGCCCACGGCGCCGGCACCTCACCGCCGGTGTGGAGCAAGCCGACTCGTGGAGCGTCGACGCCCACAAGTGGTTGAACGTGCCCTTCGACAGCGGGCTGGCGATCACCCGCCACCCCGACGCTCATCAGGCTGCGCTCGGCGCGACCGCCGCCTACCTGGTCCCCGACGCCGACAGCCGCCACGACGCGCTCAACTGGACCCCCGACCACTCCCGGCGCGCCCGGGGCGTGGCGATCTGGGCGACGCTGCGCACGCTGGGCCGTCAGGGCGTCGTCGACCTCATCGACCGGCTGTGCGACCGCGCCGCGCAGTTCGCCGAGGCGCTGTCGGCCGTCGACGGCGTCGAGGTGACAAACGACGTCGTCTTGAACCAGGTGCTGGTGCGCTTCACGGGCTCCGCTGATCCCGACGCCCACACCCGAACCGTCATCGAGCGCATCCAAGGCGACGGCACCTGCTGGATGAGCGGCACCACGTGGCAGGGGAGGGCCGCCATGCGCATCTCGGTGTCGAACTGGGCGACCAGCCGCGAGGACGTCGACCGGTCGGTCGCAGCGATCCTGCGCTGCGCCGGCCTGGCGGAGGGTGGCTCCTGAAGCCGGCTGGTCACAGGGTGGGCAGCACGCCTTCCAAGCCGCAGCGGCGGGCTGTGGCCGGTGACAGCCGGACGTGGTGGCCGCTGCCGGCGGCGGCCAGAACCGTCACCCGTTGCGCGTCGGGGTCGCCGCCGTAGCGGGCGTCGACGCACGCGGCCGCGGCGCGGGTCAGGGTTGCCACGAACGACGCCCGCGGATCGGCTCGCTGCGCCGGTCCCCAGCGGAGCCCGAGCAAGGTGGCGCGGGCCGGCAGGGCCCACTGGGCCTCGAGCAGGCCGTCGGCGACGCGCTGAGACTCCACGCACAGCAGGGCGGGCCGGTCGACGTGGCGGGCGAGGTCGGGCAGCACCAGCCGTGCGCGCACCGGCGTGAACGCGGCGGCCACGAGCGTGGCCTCGCTGAGGCGCTCGGGGAGGTTGTCGTCGCACGGCGCAGTAAGCGCCAGCCCCACGCGGTCGGCGGAGCCGGCCAGCACCGTCAGCGGCAGCGGCTGTTTGCGGCGCACCGCATACGTGGTGGCGCGCGCGATTCGCCGCAGCGCGCGTGCCCAGGTCGCGGTTCGGGTCATGGATCCCACCACCTCCGGTCGACGCGACCACGAGCGTCACGCCTGAACGGCGGTCGGTGGCAGATCGGGGCGACGCGCTTGTGGACAGTGCCGTCACGCCAGCAAGACGGTCAAGCGCTCGCGGGCGGCGGTGGCGTCGTCGGTCTCCATCGCGTCGTCGACGGCGGCGCGCACGTCGGCGAGGTCCACGCCGCGCAGCGCCGCTTTGACCTCGGGGATGGCCGCCGGGGTCATCGACAGCTCGTCGACGCCGAGGCCGACCAGCGCCAGCGCCGAGGCCGGGTCCGCGGCGGCCTCGCCGCACACGCCGACCCACGCCCCTTCGGCGTGGGCCGCCTCGACCACGGAGGACACCAGGCGCAGCACGTCGGGGTCGAGCAGGTCGGCGAGATCGGCGACGTCGCCGGCGAGGCGGTCGGCGGCGAACAGGTACTGCAGCAGGTCGTTGGTGCCGATCGACAGGAAGTCGGCGCGGCGAGCCAAGCGCCGGGCCGACAGCGCCGCGGCCGGCACCTCGACCATCGCGCCGACCTCCACGCCGTCCAGCGGCGTGCCCAGCTCGGCGGCGACGTCGTCGAGGACCGAGCGGACGGCAGCGAGCTCGCTGGCCGCGGCCACCATCGGGAACATGATCGCCAGCCGGCCGCTGTGGCCGGCGGCGTCGCGCGCGCCCAGCAGGGCGGCCAGCTGATCGCGCAACAGCTCCGGGCGGGCCAGCGACAGGCGCACGCCCCGCAGGCCCAACGCCGGATTCGGTTCGGGATCGCGGTCGACGAACGGCAGCGGCTTGTCGGCGCCGATGTCCATGGTGCGAAACACCACCCGCTGGCCCGGGAACGTGGCCAGCACGTCGGCGTAGTACCGCTGTTGCTCGGCCACCGACGGCGCCTGCGCCCGGTCCTGGAACAACAGCTCGGTGCGCACCAAGCCGCTGCCTTCCGCTCCGGCCTCGGCGGCCACGGCCAACCGCGCCGCGTCGGCGATGTTGGCGGCCAGCTCGACGCGGTGGCCGTCGGCGGTGCGGCCGGGCTCGTCGCGCAGCTCAGCCAGGCGCTGCCGCCGGGCGGCCTCGCGGTCGGCCCGCTGGCGGAACTCGTCCTGTCGGGTCGCGTCGGGGTCGACGACGACCTCCCCGGTGGAACCGTCCACCGCCAGCGTCGCGCCGTCGGCGACGGTCTCCAGCAGCCCGTCCACGGCCACGATCGCGGGGATGCCGAGCGCGCGGGCGA
>CAYQMQ010000140.1:0-5863 GCA_964418395.1 uncultured Actinomycetota bacterium | reverse complement strand
GCCGGCTGCACACCGTGCTGCGCGACCAGCGGGTGCTGGCCGGCCTCGGGCGGCGCCTGGCCAACGAGATCTGCCACGCCGCCGGCCGGTCGCCGTTCCAGCCGGTCGATCGCCTCACCGCCGACGACGTCGCCGACCTCGCCGCGGCGATGCACGGCGTGCTCGACCGGGAGCTTGGCGACGAGCGCGCCGCCGGGCAGATGCGGCCCGGCACCGAGCGGGCCACCGCCGTGCACGGCCGCACCGGCGAGCCCTGCCCTCGGTGCGGCGACGAGATCCGCGAGGTCCGCTACGCGGCCTACACCGTCCACTACTGCGCCGCCTGCCAGACCGGCGGCAAGGTGCTGGCCGACAACACCACCAGCAAGTTCCTGCGGTAGCCGGACCCGGCCGGGAGTGGACGGGGCGGAAGGGCCGGACGAGTGCGGGCCGAGCGCCGTTGTGCCATCCTGCCCGGCGGTGGGGCTACTCAAGGACCTTCCGTACCGCGTGTACGAGCGCCGGCTCGCGGCGAGCCTGCGCGATCGACCCCTGCCCGAGCACGTGGGCGTGGTGCTCGACGGCAACCGTCGGTACGCCCGCGAGCGCGGCCTCGGCGATCCGAGCGCCGGCCACCGCCGGGGCGCGCGCAAGATCGACGAGCTGCTCGAGTGGTGCCGCGAGCTCGATATCCCGCACGTGACCCTGTGGCTGCTGTCGACGGCGAACCTGCGCCGCGACGCCGCCGAGCTCGGCGAGCTGTGCGACATCATCACCGAGACCGTGCAGCGCCTGGCCAGCGCCCCCCACCACGTGCGCAACGGCGTGCGCCTGACCGCCGTCGGCGACACCGACGGGCTGCCCGACCCGCTGCGGCTGGCGCTCAAGGAGGCCCAGGCCGAGACGGTGGGGCGCACCGGCGTGCACGTGCAGGTCGCCGTCGGCTACGGCGGCCGGGAGGAGATCACCCACGCGCTGCGCAACCTGCTGGCCGACCGGGCTGCCCGCGGCCACGAGCTCGACCAGGTCGTCGCCGAGCTCACCACCGAGGAGATCGGCGCGCACCTGTACACCACCGGCACCCCCGACCCGGACCTGATCATCCGCACCTCCGGCGAGATCCGCCTGTCGGGCTTTCTCCTGTGGCAGTCGGCTCACAGCGAGTTCCACTTCTGCGAGGCGCACTGGCCGGCGTTCCGCAAGACCGACTTCCTGCGGGCGCTGCGCGACTACGCCTCCCGCCACCGCCGCTTCGGCCGCTGACGGAGACGGTCGCGGACATGGCGGTGGAACCCACCCACATCGACGGGTTGCTGGTGGTGCGCTGGCCGGTGCACGGCGACGAGCGCGGCTTCTTCAAACAGACCTACCAGCACTCGGAGCTGGCCGACGCCCTCGGCCGCCCTCCGCAGCTGCGGCAGGGCAACCACTCCCGCAGCCAGCCGGGCGTGCTGCGCGGGTTCCACGCCGAGCCCTGGGACAAGCTCGTGTACGTGGTGCGGGGGCTGGCCTTCTGCGCGATCGCCGACATCCGCCCGGACTCGCCGACGTTCGCGGAGGTGGCCACCTTCACCCTCGGCGACGCGCCCCACGGTGATCGGGTCCGATTGTTCATCAGCGAAGGGCTGGCCAACTCGTTCTGCACCCTCGGCGACGGGCCCACCGACTACCTCTACGACGTCAGCGAGGAGTGGCGGCCCGGCGTGGAGAAGCCGTCGGTGGCCTGGGACGACCCCGACCTCGCCGTCGAGTGGCCGATCGCCGAGCCGGTGCTGTCCGACGCCGATCGGGCCAACCCCATCCTGCGCGAGCTCTACCCCGACCATCCCCGCTGGGCCGGCGGGCGCCGCCAGCCATGAGCCCCGCCGTCGACGGGCTCCGGCTGCGCACGCGGGCCGGCCACCCCGACTTCCTCGACCTGCCGTGGAGTCGGCCGCTGGAGGAGTGGGCGCACGAGCGCATGGTCGAGATCGCCGCCGGGCTGCACCGGCACGTGGTGGTGTTCGTGGACTACGACGGCGCGCTGTATGCGCTCAAGCAGATGCCCGGGCGGCTCGTGCGCCGCGAGCACCGCATGCTGCGCGGCTTGGCCGACAGCGGCCTGCCGGCGGTGGAGGCCGTGGGCACCGCAGAGCGCGCGGCCGGCCTCGAGGACGTGCTCGTCACCCGCTTCCTCGACTACTCCCTGCCGTACCGTTCGGTGCTGCTCCACCAGCGCCGCCGCGGCGTCGACGTCGCCGGGTTGTTCGACCAGCTGCTCGACGCCTTGGCGGTGCTGTTGGTTCGCCTGCACCTGGCCGGCTTCTTCTGGGGCGACTGCTCCTTGTCGAACACGCTGTTCCGCCGCGACGCCGGCGCGCTGGCCGCCTACGTGGTCGACGTCGAAACCGGCGAGTGGCACAGCGAGCTCACCGAGGGGCAGCGCACGACCGACCTGGAGACGACCGAGCACAACATCGCCGGCGGCCTGTTCGATCTGCAGGCCGAGCTCGACCTGCCCGAGGACCCCGACCCGGTGGCCGTCGCCACGGACCTGCGCACCCGCTACGAGCGGCTGTGGGCCGAGCTCACCGGCATCGACGAGCTCTCCCTCGACGAGCGCTACAAGGTGCACCAGCGGGTTCGTCGCCTCAACGAGCTCGGCTTCGACGTGGAGGAGATCGAGATGGCCGGCTCCGGCGACGGGCAGCGGCTGCAGCTGCGGCCGGTGGTCATCGAGCAGGGATACCACCGGCGCCGGCTGCACTCGCTGACCGGCCTCGACGCTCAGGAGAACCAGGCCCGCAGCCTGCTCAACGATCTGACCAACTTCCGTGCCGCCTACGAGCGGCGCCGCGGCGGGCCCGTCTCCGAGCACGCGGCCGCCCATCGCTGGCTGCTCGAGGTCTTCGAACCGGTCGTCGAAGCGATCCCCGACGACCAGCGCGACAAGCTCGAGCCCGTGGAGATCTTCCACGAGATCATCGTGCACAAGTGGTTCCTGTCCGAGCGGGCCGGCCGCGACGTCGGCGTGGACGAAGCCGCCCGCGACTACTTCGAGGGGGTGTTGGCCCAAACGCCGGCCGAGCGCGTCGTGTTGGCCGACCACGCCGACGGCGGGTACATGGGCTACGGCTGATGGGAGGATTGGGTCTCGCGTGGGGCGCGTGATTAGGATGCGTGCGCCCTCTCATCGCCGATCAGGAGGCGCGCCGTGGCCACCGACCCGGAGCCCCAGGTTCCCGACCGCAACCTGGCCCTCGAGCTGGTGCGCGCCACCGAGGCGGCGTCCCTTGCGGCCGGGCGCTGGATGGGCCGCAACGACAAGGAGTCCGGTGACGGGGCGGCGGTCGACGCGATGCGCACGCTGCTGTCCACCGTGGCCATGGACGGCCTGGTCGTCATCGGCGAGGGCGAGAAGGACGAGGCGCCGATGCTGTTCAACGGCGAGCACGTCGGCACCGGCACCGCGCCGGAGACCGACATCGCCGTCGATCCGATCGACGGGACCCGCCTGCTGGCCGAGGGCCGTCCCGGAGCGCTGTCGGTGATCGCCGCCGCGCCGCGCGGGACGATGCTGGACCCTGGCCCGATGGTGTACATGGAGAAGTGGGTGGTGGGCGCCGAGGCCGCCGGGACGGTCGACATCGACGCCCCCGTGGCCGAGAACCTGCGGCGGATCGCGGCGGCCAAGGACAAAGACGTGGGCGATCTCACCGTCATCGCCCTCGACCGCCCCCGCCACGAGGAGCTGTTCGAGCAGATCCGCGCCGCGGGCGCGCGACTGCGGCTGATCATGGACGGCGACGTCGCCGGCGGGGTGCTGGCGATGATGCCGGAGCGGGCCGTGGACGTCGCGATCGGCATCGGCGGCACGCCCGAGGGCGTGATCACCGCCTGCGCGGCCAAGGCGCTCGGTGGGGAGATGATCGGCCGGCTGTGGGCGCGCAACGACGAGGAGCGCCAGACGGCCGTGGATCTCGGGTTCCACCCCGACCAGGTCCTCGGCACCGACCAGCTGGTGTCCAGCCAGCGCACGTTCTTTGTGTGCACCGGCATCACCGAGGGCGATCTCGTCGACGGCGTCAGCTATCTGCCGCGCGGGGCGACCACCGACTCGCTGGTGATGCGCGGCAAGTCCGGGACGGTGCGCTCGGTGCGGGCGCGCCACACGTTCGAGAAGCTGTCGGAGTACTCGGCGGTGTCGTTCGAGTAGCCGGCAAGCGGGGATCGGGCCATGGCGGCGGACGCCGACAAGGCCGTCCACCGGCGTAGCGGCAAGACGAAGCGGGCGCCGCTGATCATCGCCACGTTGGAGGAGGCCTACGACGGCGGGGTGGTCGAGCTCGACTGGTCCACCCCCTTCGAGCTGCTGGTGGCCACGATCCTGTCGGCGCAGTCGACCGACAAGAAGGTCAACCAGATCACCCCGGAGCTGTTCGCCCGCTACCCGGACGCGGCGGCGCTGGCCGCCGCCGACGACGCCGAGCTGGAGGAGTTGCTGCGCCCCACCGGCTTCTACCGCCAGAAGGCCAAGTCCCTCAAGGGCGTGTGCGCGGCGCTGCTGGAGGATCACGGCGGTGAGGTGCCCGCGTCCATGGCCGAGCTGATCGAGCTGCCGGGTGTGGCCCGCAAGACCGCCAACGTGGTGCTCAGCGCGGCCTTCCCCGAGGCCCACACCCACGATCCCGACGCCGGGATCGCCGTCGACACCCACGTGACGCGGATGGCGCGGCGGTTCGGGTTCACCACCCACCGTGAGCCTGAGAGGATCGAACGCGACCTGATGCGCCTGCTGCCCCGCGAGCAGTGGTCGAGCGCGTCGTTGTGCATGATCCTGCACGGCCGGCGGGTGTGCCCGGCTCAGCGGCCACGGTGCCTCGAGTGCGTGGTGGAGCCGTGGTGCCCGTCGTCGTTGGCGGCCGGCTGCACCGACAAGGCCGGCCAGGCCAAGGCCCTGGGCTGAGGTCTCGCGCCGGCTCAGCGGCGCCGGGCGACGAGCCGCTCGCCCAGGACCATCGCGGCGGCGAGCACCCCGAGGGTGACCGCGGCCAGCTGCCGGTCCGGCAGCACCCGGCGCTCGATCGGTCCGCCGGGGCGGAGCTGTCGCACGCGGCGCGCGTCGATGGCCATCGTGTCGGCGGTGGCGGGCAGGGTGCGGTGGAACCGCCCCTCCACCACGACACGGTCGCCGCGATGGCTCGGCCCGCCGACGTGGTCGATCTTGTCGGCGCCGCCGGCCGGCAGGCGGACCCCGATGCCCGAGTTGTTCCCCGCGAAGTCGGACCGCCGGGGCAGCGGGGCGGTCTGGCTGTACACGTCGTCGTTGAGCTGGACCCACGCGTGGCCGCGGCGCCGCAGCACTTCGCCGACCGGCTCGCCGACATAGCGCACCAGCTCCCCGTCGTAGACGCGGGGACAGGTCAGGAGGTCGCCGCTGGCGACCTCCAAGGGCCTGTCGGGGGGCCGGGGGTCGGCGTCCGCTTCGAGGTCGTCCCGCTCGGGGCAGGTGATTTCCTCGCGTGGGTCGCCGATGACCTCGGGCTCGGCCAACTGGCCGTCGTCGGTCAGCGGATGGCGCAGCTCGTTGGCGAAGGCGAACACTCCCGCCAGGACTGCCACGACCACCAGCGCCGACGCCGACACCACCCGCCGGCGCACGCCCGCGGGACGTCGGGTCAACCGGCCCGCCGCCATCAGGTGCGCCCCCGCACGATCGCGGCGATGTAGCCGCCGAGGGCCAGCACGGCGACGAACTCGAGGCGGCCGATCAGCATCTGGAAGGTGTACACCAGCTTCAGCGGCAGCTCGAGGTCCGGGCGCACCACGCCGGTGCTCAAGCCTCCGGCACTGGTGGCCGCGGTCGACTCGAACAGGGCCAGCTCGAGGTCGTAGCCGTAGAACA
>CAYQMQ010000139.1:0-5889 GCA_964418395.1 uncultured Actinomycetota bacterium | reverse complement strand
GTTGGTGGTGACCGCCTCGGCGCTGTGGACGCTCAGCGGGATGTGGCGCTCGCTGAGGGGTGGGCAGGGCGCGCACGATCAGCGGGGCCCCATGACGCTGAGCCAGTTCGCCGCGCTGCCCACCGCGGGGGTGTTCGTGGCCGTCGAGGGCGTCGAAGGCTCCGGCAAGTCCACCCAGGTCGCCCGCCTCGCGGAGGCCCTGCGCGCCGAGGGCCACGACGTGGTCGTCACCCGCGAACCGGGCGGCCCCCCCGTCGCCGAGCGCATTCGCGCGGTGCTCCTCGACCCGGCCAGCGGCCCGATGAGCGCCCAAACCGAGGCGTTGCTGCTGGCAGCCGCGCGCGCCGAGCACGTGCGCACCACCATCCTGCCGGCGCTCGAGGCGGGCAAGGTGGTGGTGTGCGACCGGTTCATCGACAGCTCGCTGGCGTATCAGGGCCACGCCCGCGGGCTCGGCGAGGACGACGTGTTCCAGATCAACCGCTGGGCGCTGGGTGGGCTGATGCCCGACGCCACCGTGCTGCTGCACCTGGACGCCGGCGAGGGGTTGGGGCGCGTCGGCGCCCGCGACACCGCCCGGCGCCACCTGCAGCCGGCCGAGGCCGACCCGGCGCCGATCGGCGACCGTCTGGAAGGCGAAGGCGAGGACTTCCATCGCGCCGTGGCCGAGGGCTACCTGCGGCTCGCCCGGCGCGAGCGCCACCGCTTCGTGGTGGTCGACGCCACCGGGACGCCCGGCGACGTCGCGCGCCAGGTCCGCTCGGGGCTGCACGCCTGGCTGCCGCTTCCCGGCGAGCACGGTGGTCGCCACCACCCGGGCACGTCCGACGCCGCCGGCACCGGCACCGAGGTCGGCTGATGGCCCAGGCGGAGACGGCTCCGGCCGACGTGTGGGCGGTGCCCGGCCAACAGCGCGCCGCCCGCGTGCTGGCTGCGGCGGCGGCCGGCCGGACGGTCGGCCACGCGTGGGCGCTGATGGGCTCGGCCGGGCTCGGCCAAGAGGAGCTCAGCCGCGCCCTGACCGCCGCGCTGTGCTGTCCGGCCGGCGACCCGGGCGTGGCCTGCGGCGCGTGCGAGGAATGCCATCGCGCGCTGCGCGGCGCGCATCCCGCCCTGCAGACGTTCCGCCCCACCGGCCCGATGCACCGGGTCGACGACGTGCGCGGCGAGTGGCTGCCGGCCGCGTTCCGGTCCGCGCCGCACTGGAAGGTGCTGCACGTCGTCGACGCCGACCGCCTCAACCTCGCCGCCGCCAACGCGTTCCTCAAGGCCTTGGAGGAGCCGCCCCCGCGGACGGTGTGGGTGCTCGACGTCGCCGATCCCGACGAGCTGCCGGACACGGTGCTGTCGCGGTGCCGCCAGCTGCGGCTGGCCACGCTGAGCCGCGCCGAGCTCGACGCCCAGGCGCGGCGTCTCGGGCTCGACGACGCCACCGACCGGGAGCTGGCCCTGCGGGCCGCGGGCGGCAACCCCGACCGGCTGGCGCGGCTGGCCGACGGCGGTCTGACGCGGCTGCGCGCCCACCGGGCGCTGTTGACCCGTCTGCGCGAGGAGGGCCAGGGGGTGGCGTTGCTGGCCTGGCAGGAGCTCAAGGGCGAAGTCGACGCGCGGGTGGCAGCGATCAAGGCCGAGACGAGCCAGCAGGAGGCCGATCTGGCCGCCGCCTACGGCGACGCGATGCCCCAGTCGGTGGCGCGGGAGCTGGCCGACCGGGGCGCTCGCCGCGAGCGCGAGGCCCGCCTCGAGGTGTTGCAGGGGGCCCTCGACGACCTCCTCGCCTGGGTCCGGGACGTGCTGGTGGTCCAGGCCGGCGGCGACGTCGGGGAGGCGATCAACGTCGACGCGCCCGACGAGCTGCGTGCTGACGCGGCGGCGCTCGAGGCCGCGGACCTGTTGTGGGCCGCCGACCGCATCCAGCGCACCCGCGACGACCTCGAGCGCAACGCCCAGGCGCAGCTGGCCGTCGAAGCGCTGCTGCTGGAGCTCGCCGCCCGCTCGCTGACCGCTCGCGCGCGACGCCGCGACGGCTGAACCCCTCGGGCTCGGTTCCGGGGCGCCCGGCGGATAGGGGGCCGCTACCGCTGCGCTGCTTGAGCGGCTGGTCGGGAGTCGGGTCCGACCCTGCGTGTACACTGGGTGGCGTCGTTCGCGACCGCCTGATCCCGCCGAACACGGTTGGCGGAGGGCTGCACGCCAGCACGGGGGAGTTGGCACCGAACACCGCCGAGCCGTGACCGGCGCCGGAATGCGGACGCGATTTCCGCAGACGCTCCCACTGGCGAGCTTGTGATACCAGAGAACGAGCACGACCGGCTGCAAGCCGTGTACCGCTACCAGATCCTCGACACACCGCCGGATGGGGCGTTCGACCGCATCGCGGCGCTGGCCGCCCGCTACTTCGACGTGCCCATCGCCACGGTGTCGATCGTCGACCACGACCGCGTCTGGTTCAAAGCGACCCAGGGCCTGGACGTGGCCGAGATCGGCCGCGACCCCGGGCTGTGCGCCTCGGTCATCTGCCAGGACTCGCCCTATGTGGTCACCGACGCGCTCTCGGACCCGCGCACGGTGGACAACCCGCTGGTGCGCGGCGAGCTGGGGCTGCGCTTCTACGCGGCCGCGCCCATCACCACCGTCGACGGCTACAACCTGGGCACCGTGAACGTCATCGACGATCATCCGCGGTCGGTGACCAGCGCCGAGCTGGCGATGCTCACCGACCTCGCCGGCGTGGTCGCCGACGAGATGGAGCTGCGCCTCGCCGCCCGACAGGCCGTGGAGCGCGAGCGCGGCGAGCGTGTCCAGGCCGAGCGGCTCATCGACGTTCTCCAGCAGCGGCTGCTGCCCCAAGAGGCGCCGGCGGTGCCCGGACTGGAGATCGCCACCCACTACCGTCCGGTGTCCCCGTGGCTGGACGCCGGCGGGGACTTCCTCGACGTCTTCGACCTCGACGGCGGCCACTGGGCCCTGGCGATCGGGGACGTGTGCGGCAAGGGCCCGGAGGCGGCGGCGGTCACCGGCGAGATCCGCCACATGCTGCGGGCGCTGGCACGCGTGGCCACTCAGCCCAGCGACGTGCTCTGGCGGCTCAACGACGTGCTGGCCCGAGAAGAGCTCGACCCCACCGCGCCAGGCGAGCGCTTCTGCACCGCCGCCTACGCGCGCGTGGACCTGGCAACGAGCCCGATCGAGGTCACGGTCTGCAGCGCCGGGCACCCGCTGCCGCTGGTGCGCCGCGGCGACGGCCGTGTGGAGCGGGTCGGCCAGCCCGGCCAGCTGTTGGGACCGTTGGACCACGTGGAGCTCTCCGACGAGACGGTGGCCCTGGCCCCCGGCGAGATCCTGTTGCTGTACACCGACGGCGCGGTTGAGCAACGCGGGGTCTCGCTGTCGGTCGGGGAACAGGCGCTGGAGCGGGCGTTGGCAACGGCGCCGTGCGGCGACGCCGAAGCGGCGCTCGAGCACGTCCGCGACGCCGTCGAACGGCAGTATGAGTCCATGGGCGACGACGTCGCCCTCATGCTGATCCGCGTCCCGTCCGCCTGAGCGCGGCGCGTGCGCGCTCTGATGCGGCGCGACCCCCCCGCTACACTGCCGGCTTCGCCGCCGCGGGGCCTGTCGTGTCGACCCAGCGCGGCCGCGGGCGGCCAAGCACCACGCCGGGTTAGCTCAGTCGGCAGAGCGAGCGCCTCGTAAGCGCTAGGTCGGGGGTTCGATTCCCCCACCCGGCTCCACCCAGCCCCGAGCCCGGTCTCCCCGACGAGCCGGCGGTCGCCAGGTGGGAGACCGGCCCGCCTACTCGACGGGCGCCAGCAGCTCGCGGTAGTCCTTGGAGAGCTGGGCGGTGGCGGCGCGCAGCTCGTCGGCGCTGATCGCCTCGCCCAGCACCGTGAACACCGCGTGCACCTGCTCGCGGGCGTAGTCGGTCTCGGCCTGCGGCGACTGGCGCCGGCCGACCTTGTGGTAGAAGCTCTCGATGTCCAGCCCCTCGGGGTTGTCGCCGGCGTCGTGGCGCAGGTGGTCGTGGATCCCGTCGGGCAGCTGGGCGGCGAGGTCGTCGACCTCCTCGGGCGAGAGCTGCTCGCCCAGCGTGCGCAAGGTCGCGTGCACGGCGTCGGCGGCGTCTTCGCGGGTGTCGGTGTCCAGCAGCCGCTGGGTTCGGTCGACGAAGGTGTCGGCGTCCATGGGCAGCAGCCTCCTGGTCGGTGCGGTCACGGAGGTGGGTGGTGGGCCTGCCCTACCCGCACGCGCCGCCGCACACGCGTAGTCTCGGCCCGCCATGACTGCCTCCGCCGCCTTCGCCCCGCCCCGCGGCAGCGGGCTCGCGCCGATCCCCGGCGACGCGGGCCCGCCGCTGGTCGGCCACACCTTCCGCTACATGCGCGACCCGGTGGGCTGGGGCCGCCGGCGCTATGCCGACTACGGCCCGGTGTCGTGGTCGAAGGTGTTCACCATCCGGTTGGTGACGCTGATCGGCGCTGACGCCACCGAGGTGATGCTGCGCAACCGCGACGGGGCCTTCTCCCAGGCGGGCTGGGAGTACTTCATCGGGCCGTTCTTTCGGCGTGGCCTGATGCTGTTGGACTTCGACGAGCACCTGAGCCACCGCCGTGTCATGCAGCAGGCGTTCACCCGGGCGCGGCTCGAGGGGTATCTGGCCAGCTACCAGCCCGTCATCGACGCCCGGCTCGACGCGTGGCAGCCGGGCGAGGGGTTTTTGATCCATCCGGCGCTCAAGCGCCTGACGCTGGACGTGGCCACCCGCGTGTTCATGGGCGCCGACGCCGGTGACGACGCGGGGCGCCTCGAACGCGACTTCATCGACACGGTGCGGGCCGGCACCGCCTTCGTGCGCGCCCCGGTGCCCGGCGGGCGCTGGTGGCGAGGGCTGCGGGGGCGTCGCCGGCTGGCCCGCTTCTTCCGCGAGCGGGTCCTGGCCCAGCGTGCTTCCAGCGGCCGAGGTACGGCCGCTACCGCTTCGTTGCCTGAGCGGCAGGACCTGTTCGCCGCGCTGTGCCACGCCGAGACCGACGACGGCGAAGCGTTCGACGATCAGGCCGTCATCGACCACATGATCTTTTTGATGATGGCCGCTCACGACACGACCACCATCACCCTGTCCACGATGTTCTACGAGCTGGCCAAACATCCGGAGTGGCAGGAGCGCTGCCGCGCCGAGTCGGACGCGCTGGGCAGCGACACGCTCGGCTACGACGAGCTCGGCCGGCTCGAGTCGCTGGACCTGGTCATGCGCGAGTGCCTGCGCAAGGTGGCGCCGGTGCCGGCCCTGCCGCGCAAAACGGTGGCCGACACCGAGGTGTGTGGCTACTACCTGCCGGCCGGGACGATGGTCGCGGTGGCGCCGCTGGTGTTGGGCAACCTCGCCCAGCTGTGGCCCGAACCCGAGCGGTTCGACCCCGAGCGCTTCGCCGCCCACCGCCGCGAGGACCGGGTGCACCCCTATGCGTGGGTGCCCTTCGGCGGCGGGGTGCACAAATGCATCGGCATGGCCTTTGGCCAGCTGGAGGTCAAGACCGCAATGCACAAAGCGTTGCGCAGGTTCCACTGGTCGGTGGAGGCGGGCTACGAGATGCCGCTGGACACCACTGCCTTGCCGGTGCCGGCCGACGGGCTGCCCGTGCGGCTGCACGCCCGCCGTTGAGCCTGATCGGACACCCCCCGCCCTGACCGATTGGCCCTCTTGGCCGTTCGGGCGATGAGCGGCGATGGCAGAGGGCTGGGCCGGTTCTAGGGTTGCGGAGGTTCACCGGGAAAGGCGTGGGCCAGCCCGCACGGTCTGCTGTGACCCCGGTGAATCGACCTGTTCGGTCATCTCTTTCGACGTATGGAGTGCACCTATGCCCGCATGTGCCCGTTTCCCGCGCCCGT
>CAYQMQ010000138.1:0-5903 GCA_964418395.1 uncultured Actinomycetota bacterium | reverse complement strand
CAACCCGCTCGCCAGCGCAGCGAGCTGCACCCCCACCTCGGTGTTGTCGCCCGTAAGCGGGTTGACGGCCAACAACAGGGCGACGGCCAGCACGGCGGTCGCCGCGCTCATCAGCCGCATTCGGCGGCGAGCCACCGTGGGCTGCCCCCGTCCCGCCCGCCACAGGCGCACGACCGTCACGAGCGAGACCGCGATCCAGTAGGCCAGGGCCAGCTGGATCACCCATTGCTGCCGGGACAGGTCGGGCAGCGCGCTGACGACGCCGATCATCACGACCACGAACGCCGTCCCGGCGACGGCTTCCATCCACCGCGGCAGCGGGTCGAAGGCGGCGGTGAACCGCAACAGCAGGTACGGGAACACCAGGATCAGCACCGGCCCCACGCTGTCCAGCCACGTGGGCAGAGTCGCTCCGAGATCGACTTGGACACGGTCCAACGCCAACGCCAGCGTCAGCGCCCCGAAGGCGCCCGCCACCCACCGGCCGGCGGTGCCCCCTCTGGGCAGATGCCACAGCGCCACCACGGCCAGTGCCCCGAAGGTCAGCATCGCCGCGATGCGCACGACCGAAAGCAGCTCACTCACCGCGCGCTCCGCCGTGCTCGCCCGAACACGCCCGAACGCGCCCGAACGGCCCGGGTGGATTAGTTGACATATCTGCTTCCTGACTGCATTGTGCTCAACGCGGAGAGTAAACCCTTTGTGACGTTAGGTGGAGCAGGTTGAGCAGGGACCGCCCAGGGACCCCGACCACCGCCGTCGTTCGGCCCGCTGTCGAAGACGCCACCAAGATCGTCGAGGTGGGCGTGGAGCAGGCCCGCGTCGTCGTCGTCGACGACGAGCCAGCCAACGTCCGGTTGCTCGAACGGCTGCTGCAGTCCCTCGGTGTAGCGGAAGTCCACGGGGTGACCGACTCCCAGGAAGCGGTGCACCGCTGCCTCGAGGTCGACGCGGACCTTGTGCTGCTCGACCTGATCATGCCCTCACCCGACGGCTTCGACGTGATGGCCGAGCTGCGCGACACGCTGCCGGCCGACGCCTTCCTGCCCGTCCTCGTGTTGACCGCGGACGTGGCCCGCTCGACCCGGGATCGGGCGTTGCAGGCGGGCGCGAACGACTTCCTCACCAAACCGCTCGACCACGCCGAAGTGGCCTTGCGGGCCCGCAACCTCCTGGGCACCCGCGCCCTCTATACCCGGGTGCAGGAACACAACAAGACGCTGCGAGCCGAGCTGCAGCAACGCCGGGACGCGGAGGCCCGAGCCGCGGAGCAGCGCCGGCAGAAGACCGCCCGCATCCGTCGGATGCTCGACGAGGGGCTGTTGTTCCCGGTGTTCCAGCCCATCGCCGACCTTCGATCGGGTCGGGTCCTGGGTGCGGAGGCGCTGGCCCGCTTCGACACCGAACCGGCGCGCCCGCCGGACGAGTGGTTCGCCGAGGCCGCCGAGGTCGGTCTCGGCGTCGAACTCGAGCTTGCCGCCGTCCGCGCCGCGTTCGCCTGCCTCGACGAGCTGCCACCCGACGCCTTCCTGTCGGTGAACGTGGCACCGAGCACCGCCAGCGACCCGGCGCTGCACCGCTTGATCGACAAGGTGCCCGGCGAACGCCTCGTGCTCGAGCTCACCGAGCACACCCGCATCGACGACTATGCGCGGCTGACCCGTGCGCTCGACGAGCTGCGGGAGCGACGAGTCAGGATCGCCGTCGACGACGCCGGTGCCGGCTACGCCGGCCTGCAACACGTCCTCAGCCTCCGCCCGGACGTCCTCAAGCTCGACCGAGCGCTCATCCGTGACATCGACACCGACCCGGCACGGCGCGCGCTGGCCATCGGCATGGTCGCGTTCGCTGCCGAGCTCGACGCCAGCCTCATCGCCGAAGGCATCGAGACCCGAGCCGAGCTCGAGACGCTGGAGAGGCTTCAGATCACCCACGGGCAGGGCTTCTACCTCGCCCGTCCCGGCCCGATGTGTCAAGCCGGGCTGTGAGACGGCACACGTACGTAGTTCGCGCTACGGCGGCTACGACGTCGGTGTCGGATTGTGCGTGTTTTGCCCGTTGGCGGTGTTTTTGCCCTCGTAGGGTTGAGTGACGGCACCGATGTTGGTCGTCCACGGCCACTACCAGTGCGCCACGCCCGGCTGCCCCAAGGGCCCCCGCAACCAGATCCCGTGCTGCGACGGGGGCTGACGCCGCCGGCTGCGCACCCCCGTCACCTCCCCCGTGGGGGCGTGAGATGGGCGGTGCGGGTATGCGCAGCCGGACCGCCGTCAAGCGCACGGCCGATGGCGCTGCACCGGTCGGCGTCCAATGAGGAGTTCGCGGCGACCGTCGCGCGCGACTGCCTGCACACGCAACCGGGAGAACCGAGCAGCCATTGACGGCCGGTGTGGGCGGTTGGGGGTGGCGCGTCCTACAGCCATTGAGGGACGAGACGCGTCGATGCTGGTGGTTTCAGGGCAGATGAACTAACTGCCCGTCTCCCAACCCGAAAGGCCGTCCTCGTTGATGACCTTTTTTACCGTCCCCCGTTTCCGAGCCCGGCGCAGAGCGTCGGCAGCTTCGTGGGTGAGCACGCCCATGTGCTCGAGGATGCCCTCCTCGGTCGTGTCGCAGAACTTGGCCAGCGTGGGGACGTAGCGGAGCCGGATCTGCTCCCAGGTGCCCTTCTCCCACATGCGGTAGGTGAGACGGGACACGTTGCACTGCTGGTAGGCCTGGTTCTGCGACAGCCCCTTGCGCTCCCGGGCGTCACGTACCATCTGAGCGATGGTGCTGCGGTGGCTGGTGTCGTCAGGTTCTGGTAGTCGGGGCGCTCCGGCCATGGGAGTCTCTCTGGAGAGGTTGGCAACCAGGGTCTACTGTAACCTGGATAGGAGGGTTCTCAACACCCCATGAAAAGAACTGCACCACCCCTTGGTGGCTCATGTCAGCCCGCCCTTACTGCTGGGACCGCCGAACCCGGCTGAGCTCTGAGGAAGTCGTGGACGTCGATCACTGGGATCCCGTGCTGGCGGGCCGTGGCGGCTTTGCCCGATTGGCTGGAGGGGTCGGCGGCGACCAGCAGGTCGCAGTTCTTCTTGGTGACGCGGCTGGTCGGCGTTAGGCCGAGGTCGCCGGCGATCCCTTCGAGGGTCGCCCGAGGCAACGCGGTGCCGTCGGGGTAGGCCGCCGAGCCGGTGAAACACACCGTCATCCCCTCCATCAGTTGCACCCCACCGGTGTCGGGGCGCCAGGCGGCGGTCTCCTCGTCGATCACCGACGCGGGTACGGCGAGCGTCTCAGCGACGCGGTGCAACAGGTCGAGCTCCTCGTCGGTCACGATCTCGTCGCGCACCGCGGCTGCCACGAGCTCGTCGACGTAGCGTCGGTGGGCGGCGGCCACCTCCTCGGAGGACAGCCCGAGGTCGGCCACAAGCTGATCCAGCTGTCGCTGTTCCGCCTCCGAGATCGCCAGGTCGGCAAGCGCCCAGTCGAGCAGATCGAGATAGGCGAGGGTCGCGCCGTGCTCGCCGTGGTGGTGCACCTTGGACGCCAGCCTGGCGAGGTAGGGCATGGACACCTCCTCGTCGGCGACCATCTCGCGCTGCACCGTCCGGTAGTTGTAGGCGGCGGCGATGTCGGACACGTGCGCCGGGGTGCACGTGTCCGAGGCCCGCTCGGCCAGACACGTCAGCACCTGTGCGGTCGCACGAGCGTCGCCCAAAGCGCGGTGGGCGGCGGCCAACTCGACCTCGTAGGCGCGGCAGACATCCACCAACTTGCCGCCGCCCAGCTGCAGCGTGCACACGCCGAGGCCGGGGACGAAGTGGGCAGCGAGCCGCTCGAACTCGTTGGTGAGCATCCGTGCGTCGAACGTGAGGTTGTGGGCCACGAGCGCCGCGCCGTAGAGCCGGTCGGCAAGTACCGCGGCGATCTCGTCGAACCTCGGGGCTGTGGAGACCATCGACGCGGTGACGCCGTGGATGTAGGTCGGGCCAACATCACGCTGCGGATCGACCAGCGTGTCCCACTCGTCGACGATCGTCCCACCGGGGTCGACCGTGACAGCTGCGACCTCCACCACGCGGTCTGAGTTGGACAGCCCCGTGGTCTCCACGTCGACGACCACGAACCGGTCGGCGTTGCCCAACATCTCCCTCAACATGCCGCCCCTCCCAAATCAGCTCGTTACCGCGGGACGGTACGGCACCACGCTCACGCATGTCCATGATCACCGGCCGCGCCGCCGAGCAGGCCGGCGGCGCGATCCCGCTACGCCAAGCGCAGGATCGAGTACAGCCGCTGGATGGTGGTGATGACCACCTCGGTGGAGGCCGGCACGACGTTGGTGGTCAGCCGTTGGACGTTGTGGAGCTCGGTGAAGCGCCGGTGCACGTCGGGCACGACGAACCGGGCGAACTCGCCCTCGGCCTGCTTGCCGAGGTTGGCGCGGTCGACGAGGAACAGCACCCGCCGCGCGCCGGCGTGCTTGATCAGCCGGTAGGTGAGGTTCGCCGCGGTCTAGGTCTTGCCCGAGCCGGTGGCCATCTGCACCAGCGCACGCGGGCGGTTGTCGGCCAGCGACTGCTCGAGGTTGGTGATCGCCTGTGCCTGCGCCCACCACAGCTTGGAGTCGTCCAGCCCCGGCATCGCCTGCAGCCGGTGGCGTAGCGTCGGCCGGTCGGGGTCGCGGCGGGCCTCGGCGAGCCATCCCGCCACCGTCTCGGGGCGGTGGAAGGCGAACACGTGCCGGCTGCGCGGCGCCGGGTCGAGCAGGTTGGTGAATCGAGTCTCCACCCCGGTGGACTCGTAGCGCAGCGGCAGCGGGTCGACGGGGGCGCGAACGTGGGCGGGCAGCTCGCCGGCGTAGCGCGCCAACTGTGCCTCCACTCCCATCAGCGAGGTGCCGGCGCGCTTGGCTTCGACCACGCCGACCGCCTCGCCGTCGACGAAGAGCAGGTAGTCGGCCTCGTCGCCGCCGGCCAGCGGGACCGCGCGCACCGCCACCCCGCGTGCGGCATGCAGGTTGACCGCCCCGTGCGTCTGCACCGCCCAGCCGCAGGCGTGCAGGCCCGCGTCGATCTCCACTCGCGGCCGGTCCTCCGGGCCGAGGTAGGCGCGCTCGTCGGCCGCCCCCATGCGCTCCTCGCCGTCTCGGGCACTGGGTGCATCCTCGTCTCGCACCGCCGTTCGAACCTGGCAGCGCACCGCAATGGATGGTACGTCAGAGGGTGACACGGGTGACGGCGCCGCGGGGCTCACACCCGCGGGATACGAGAAGCACGAGCGGGGCCTGATTCCACCGGCGGCCGGCATGGAGCCGTCCTCCCGGCGGGCAGGCGGGTGCAGGTGGTCTCGGGAACCAGGCGACGCCGAACTCAGCGGCCTCGGCGCGGGCCACAAAGGGGCCGCGCCTTTCCGTGTCTCAGTTGATGCCACCTTGCACTCATCGTGGAAGGACCCTCACTCCCGGAGGGGCCGCACGATCAAGAACCGCTCTGCACGCCCCAATGGCCCGTGGCACAGTAGTCCGAGTCCCCCGCCGACCAGGACCGGGCCTGGCGGGCCTCCTTCCCGGCGAGCTCAGGGTCGTGGTAGGGACGACGGGCCTGGAGACTCCCCGCTCGTGGGCGCCGACCAGCTCACGCGGCAGCCCGCCGGCGCCCGCGTGGGCCACCTCTACCGGCAGCGGGGGGGCGCCCTGGCCGGCCCGGCGCGCCAACATGGCGCCAAAACGCGACTCGCAGCTAGCTGGGTCTAGGTGCCCCGTGGCCGGGCGTCGTTGGGTTAGACTGCCATCGCACGCGGCACACGCACCCTCGAAGGGTGGGACGAACCGGGCGAATCCCCCCGGTGTGACTACTCTCCGCCCTTCTGGACGTAGTTCTTGACGAACTCCTCGGCGTTCTCTTCGAGGACGT
>CAYQMQ010000137.1:0-5951 GCA_964418395.1 uncultured Actinomycetota bacterium | reverse complement strand
GCAGCCACATGCTGGTCACCGGCATCGACCACAGCTACACCGGCTTCGGCGGGCTGGTGGCCGGCGCCGATAACACCACCAGCGGCGACTACGCCACGGTGTCCGGAGGCCGGTCCAACACCGCCAGCTCGCGTTGGGCGTCGGTGTCCGGTGGCGGCAGCAACACCGCCAGCGACTTCGGCGCCTCGGTGTCCGGCGGCATCGGCAACAGCGCCCGCCACGTAGGCGCGTCGGTGTCCGGCGGACGTGACAATGTCGCCAGCGGCCCGGAGGCCTCGGTGTCCGGGGGTGAGGGCAATGTCGCCAGCGGGCACCGCGCGTCGGTGTCCGGCGGCCACCAAAACCTTGCCAACGTCATTCGGGCGTCGATCCTGGGCGGCGCGGACCAGACCGTGAACACGGTCGACGGCTGCCACCCGGAGTGCGCACAATAAGGACCAATTCCTACACCCCGCCGCGCCACGCGGCGTTTGGGTGGTTACGGAGACGACGTCGCCCCGGTCTGATCGGCGGCGTCCGGCTGGGGTTGGGGGACGATGTTGTGGTTGAGCTGGAAGAAGTTGGTGGGGTCATAGGTGTGTTTGAGGTCGACGAGTCGCTGATAGGTTGCCTCCCCGTACGCGGCGCGGATGCGGTCTTGCGCCTCGTCGGTCTCCATGAAGTTGATATAGCCGCCGCCGTGCGACCATGGCTGCAGCGCCGCCCACAGCTGGCGGGTCCAGGCGATGTGAGGGTCCGGCTGGTCGTGGGGATCCCAGCGGCTGTTGATGTTGACGATGAAGGGCGCATCGCGGTGGCTGTAGGCGGTGTCGTCTTCGCCGACGCGGGCGACTTCCCGGCCCAGCGGGATGATCTTGACGTCCGACAGCGGGGAGGTGGTGCGCTGCAGGCCGTCGGTCAGCACGTTGATGGCCTCGTCGGGCAAGCCGGTGAGGTATTCGGCTTTCCAATAGTTGCCGTAGCCGGGCTGCTGGTTCGGGTCGAGGAGTTGTTGGAAGTCGACATAGCGGCGCGGTTCGATGAGATCGGCTGCTGGCGGGGCGAGTTGTCTGAGCGGTTGCAGGTCGCGGTGGGCCTGTTCGAGCGGTCCGCAGTGGAAGGCCAGGACGATGACCACGGGCCGGCCGTGCACCTCGTCGGGCAGGAAGGGGGCGGGCGGGGCGAGGCGGGTCACGGCCGCCGCGGCCAGCTCGTTGGGTGCCTCGCCGACGATGTCGCGAAGCTGGGGCAGCACCGTATGGGCGTCGTCGCCGTGGTAGAAGACCGGACCGCCCAACACGGTGGGCCCGACCGGATGCAGTTGGAAGTCGAAGTTGGTGACGATGCCGAAGTTGCCGCCTCCGCCTCGCAGCCCCCAGAACAGGTCCGGGTTCTCTTCGGCGCTGGCGTGCACCAGCCGACCGTCAGCGGTGACCACGTCGGCTGACACGAGGTTGTCGATCGTGAGGCCGTATTTGAGGCTAAGGACCCCGAACCCTCCGCCCAGCGTGAGCCCGGCGACGCCGGTGTCGGACATGATCCCCAAGGGCGTGGCCAGCCCGAAGGCCTGCGCCTCGTGGTCGAAGTCCCCCAGCGTTGCGCCCGGCCCCACATGGGCGCGCCGTCGCGCCGGCTCCACCCGCACCCAGCGCATCGGGGACAGATCGATCATCAGCCCGCTGTCGCAGACGGCGTTGCCGGCAACACCGTGGCCGCCGCCGCGAACAGAGACCAGCAAGTCGTGCTCACGGGCGAGGTTGACCGCGGCCAGCACGTCGGCGACGCCGAGACAGCGCGCGATCGCCGCGGGACGTCGGTCGATCGTTGCGTTCCACACCGCCCGGGCCGCGTCGTAGCTTTCGTCACCGGGCCGCAGCACCTCGCCCCGCAGCGTGAGACCGTCGAGGACCGTGTCCTCCAGCCAGACGGTCTGACCGTGTCGAGTGGCGATGGATTCGGCTGTCATGGCGTCCCTCCTTCTCCCGTCGCTCGGCGCGCACGCGCGCCGGCGAGACCGTGAAACGACGTCGCTGCGGGCGGTGTCGACGCACGATGGCGACTCGATGTCGCTCAGGTGTTGCCGCAGCGTTGACGGTGTGTCGCAATCGCGAGAAGATCGCAGGTGGCAAGCGCGACCGGCGGGGGTGGGTGCGGTGTTGCTCCGCGTATTGGGCACCATCGAGGCCCGATCCGGCCCGGAGGACGACTGGGTTGGCCTGTCGGGACAACAACGCGTGGTAGCCGCGCTCCTGGCCGCCGAGCTGGGGCGGCCGTGTCGTACCGACCGGCTCGTCGAAGCGCTGTGGGGCGAACACGCCCCGCCGCAGGCCCCCCGGCTGGTGCAAACGGTGGTGTCGCGCCTACGCCGCGTGCTAGAGCCCGCCGAGGCGCGCGGGTCGCGGCTGCGGACCGTGGCCCACGGCTGGGTGTTGGACCTCGACCCCAACCGAGTAGATACGGGCCGCTTCGAGCAACTCGCCGATCAGGCCGGGGAGCTGGCCGACGCGGGGCAGCCGTCGACGGCCCGCAAGCATCTCGAAGAGGCGGTGGGGTTGTGGCGCGGCCGTCCGTTCGGCGAACTGGCCGACCACGCGCTGCTCCGCGCGGCCGCCACGCGTCTGGAGGAGAAAGATGTGGCCGTGTGGCAGCAGCTGTTGCGGCTGCGGCTTGAAGCCGGCGAGGCCGACGCGGTGATCGCCGACGCCCACCAGCTGGTGGCCACTTATCCGCTGCGCGAACGCCTCTGGGCGGTGTTGCTGGATGCCCAGTGCCAGGCGGGCCAGCCCGCTGACGCGCTAGCGGCGTATCAGCAGTTGCGCGAGCACTTGGCCGACGAGCTGGGCACCGAACCCAGTCCCGACCTGCAAGCGTTGCACACCGCCATCCTGCGCCAAAACGTATCCGAAACCGTCGGTCCGCCCCCGGCGGCGGCCAGCACGCCGGGCTCGCAGGCTGCGGACCTCGACCGCGGCACGACCGTGACGTTGTCAGCGGCGCACGCGAGCGGTGGGGTCGAAGACGTGCCGGCCGCCGCGGGCCGGCTGGTAGGCCGCGAGGACGACGTGGTCACCGTGCGCAGTCGGCTGGCGGACTATCGGCTGGTGACGGTCACCGGCACGGGAGGGGTGGGCAAGACCCGGCTCGTCCAGCACGTGGTCCAGCGGCTACCGCGAGGCTGGTTTCCGGACGGCATCCGGTGGGGCGAGCTGGCCTCGGTCTCCGCTGCGGACGGGGTCGCTCACGTCGTCGCCTCGGCGGTGGGCGCGCCCGCACGCCCCGGCATGGATGCCCTCGATGCGGTGATCGGGAAGCTGGCCGCCAGCCATGCGCTGCTCGTGCTCGACAACTGCGAACACGTGCGCCAGGCGGTCGGGCGGGTGATCGACGCCGTCCTGCGGGCTTGTCCGGGTGTGGTGGTGCTGGCCACGAGCCGCGACCGCCTGGGGGTGGCGGGCGAAGCGCTCCTGCCGCTGGCACCGCTGTCCGTGCCAACGTCGGATGTCGAGATGCGCGCGCTGACCGCGTCGCCGGCGGTGGAGCTGTTCGTCGAGCGGGCCCGGGCGGTCCATCCCCAATTTGCGAGCACCCATGCCGAGCTGTGTCGGATCGTGACGCTGTGTCGCCGGCTCGACGGTCTGCCGCTGGCCATCGAGCTGGCCGCCGCCCGGCTGCGGTCGTTGAGCCTGGACGACCTCACCGACCGACTCGACCAGCGCTTTCGGGTGGTGGCCGATCCGCGGTCCGCCGGCTCGCCGCGCCACCGCACGCTGGGCGACGTCGTCGACTGGTCCTACAACCTGCTCGACGACGCCGAACGTCGGCTGTTCGACCGGCTGTCGGTGTTCGCGGGCGTGTTTACCCTCCCCGACGTCGAGTCGGTGTGTGATCTCCCGCCCCTCGATCGCGACCAGCTCCTCGAGCTCCTCGACCGACTCGTCGACGCGTCGATGGTCACCGTCGACCGCGACGGCGGTCCCACGCGCTACCGCCTGCTGGAGACGCTGCGCGCCTACGGGCACCAGCGACTCGCCGAACGCGGCGAGACCCATCGGATCCAGGCCGCCCACGCCGCCCACTACCGCGACCTTGCCGAGGTACAGGCCGACCGCCTCCTCGGCCCTGAGGAGGCGTCAGGAGTCGTTCTGCTCAAGCGCACCGAACCCGAGCTACGGCAGGCCTATCGCGTCGCCCACGCCACGGCCGACATCGATCTGGCGGCCAGGCTGGTCGCGGCGCTGTTCCGCTACGCCTTGTGGCGCCTGCGCGACGAGATCCTGCACTGGGCCGACGAGACCATCACGTTGTCCGATGTCGCCCAACACCCCCGCTTCCCCGTGCTGTGTGCGATGGCCGGCGCGCGCCACGGTGTCGGCGGTGACCGCGACGCAGCCAGAGAGGTGGCCTACCGAGGACTCGAAGCGCTCACAGCCGACGACCCCCGTTGCATCTATCCGCTCGAGATGCTCATGTACCTGGCGCTGTGGGAGGGACGCATCGACGACTGCGTGGCCTGTTGCGACCACGCCGCGGCCGCAAACCCCGATCCTAGAGAGTTCGTCGCCGACACCGTCCGGATCATGGCACTTGCCTACGACGGCCGCCGAAAGCATGCCCGCGAGCAGGCCGAAGAGCTCACTCCCACGCTGGACGAGCTGGGCAACCCCACCGCGATGGCGCAAGCGCGGTACAGCTGGGGCGAGGCCCTAGCCGAGGACGAGCCTCAGGCGGCGATTCCACTGCTGGAGCGGGCGGTCGCCCTCGCCGATTCGGTGGACAACCGGCTCGTCGCCGGGACAGCCGGGATGACGCTGACGTCGCTGCAGGCACGCCACGGAGTCCCCGAGGTCGCCCTCGAAGGGTTTCGCCAGCTCATCGACGAGCTCGAAAGCGTCGATGACTGGACCCATCTGTGGACCGGCCTGCGCAGCCTCGCCGACCTCCTCGCCCGCGTAGGGGCCTACCACGACGCCGCCGTCGTCCTTGGCGCCGTGCGCCACGCACCAGAAGCCGCACCCGCCTACGGAGCCGACGCCAGCCGCCTTGCCACGCTCACCAGCACCCTCGAACAGGCCATCGGAGCAGACGAACTCGAGCGAGCCACCACGATCGCCAAGACCAACAGTCGCGACGAACTCGTCAACCGTGTACGGCAAGCCATCGACGCAGCCCTGACCTACTAGGGCCGGCGGGGGAAATCCGTGCCCCCTTCGCACCGCATGACGGGCCACACGGCGTGCCCGTGCGCGCATTGCCAAGAGGTTGTCTCACAGGTGATACCACGAGTGCTATGGGTGAGATCAACGTGCGAGAGTTGCGCAACCACGGAGGCGACGCCCTGGAGCGGGTCACTCGAGGCGAGACGCTGACTGTTACTCGAGCCGGCGTCCCGGTGTCATCCTGCTACCTGAGCTCGCCGACCCCGAGGCGCCTCCCCACGAGCCGCTGATCAACGCGGACTTCGTACCGCTGTCGTTCGATGCCGCTGCCGCCCGTGTGTTCGGGCGTGTGGCTGCTTCGTTGCGGCGGTCTGGTCGCAAGCCCACTGCTAGGTCCTACGACGCGATGATCGCTGCGGTGGCCATGGCCAACGACCTGCCGCTGTACACCTGCAACCCTGACGACTTCGCTGGTATCGACGACCTTGACATGGTTGTCGTCCCACACCCTCAGCATGCCTGACTGGCTAGCGGGATCCACATGGCAGCGGCGAGCCGGCGGGCGGGTTCGCGTGGTTGCTCTCTGCTCTCCGTGGTGACCAGTCCCGGGTCAGACTCGGCGTGTTGCCTCTCGGCGGCGAACTCTGCCGCGCGGGCCCGCCCGGAGCCGGCGTGTCGGAGGCGCACCCTGACGTGGGGGTCACAGCCATGGTCGACGATAGGCTGGGGCGTAGGCCGTGACTGGCGCGGGTGGAAGCGACCACCGGGGAGCGGCCGCTGATGCGATGCCGACCGCCTGGGCACTCACCTTGATCA
>CAYQMQ010000136.1:0-5974 GCA_964418395.1 uncultured Actinomycetota bacterium | reverse complement strand
TGGAGGCTAGGCTATCAGCATCAGACATCTAGCGGGTTCAGGGAGGCGAAATGATTGCAGATAACCTTGGCTGGTTCATCGGCTTCGCTGTCGCGTTCGCCATCATCGTGGTGGTGGTGGTGATCGTCGCAACGATCCTCGCCCTCGCCAACAAGATCGGGCGGCAAGCCCGCGAGGCGATCCGGGCGCTGGAGCAGGGCCGCCTCAACACGCTGCCCCTGTGGGACCTCCACCACACGAACGAATCCTTGAAGGGCATCGTCGACGGAGCCCAGCAAGCCCGTGCGCACATGGAGGCACAACGATGAGAACTTCCCTTGCACTGACCGGCGCCGAGGAGACGCTGTGGATCATCGCCCTCGGCATCGGCCTTGTCGTCGTCGCCGTGGTGATCGCCCTGCTGACGCTGCTCGTGCGCCTCGTGCGTTACATCGACGAAGGCGTCTCCGAGGTGTGGTCGACCGCTACGCGACTCGCGGCAAACACCGCGACCACGTGGCAGTTGCAGAACACGCTGCTGCACACGCGTCAGCTCAAGGACGAAGTTAGCCGTCACGACCAGCTTTTGGAGCAGCTATGAGTTTCACCCTCCTCATGACGCTGACGGTGATCGAGGTTGTGCTCCTGGTCGCCGTCCTGGCGATCTATCTCCGCATCGTCACCCGCCAGCTGCGCTCGATCTCGTCTACCCTGGCCAAGGTCGCCTTCGGCGTTCGGGCCGTCGAAGAGCAGGTGACCATCAGCTCCGAGGTCCGTCAGCTGAACCAGCTCGTCGGAGAGCTCGCCGACCGCGACCTTCCGAACCTGGCTCGGAAGGCGGAGCAGGCCGCTCGCTGACCTGACGAGCTTCAGCCGGAAAGAGCGGGCCATGCATGTGACGGAAGAGCGGCTCGGCAAGGTGTTGACCGCTGGCCCACCCGGGATGCACCTGTCGGACACGAACCCGGTCGCCGCCTTGATCGTGGAGAGCATGGCGGCGACCCACCCAGAGCACGCTGACCGGGTCCGTGACGCCGGCCGCTTCCTCTGTGAGCTGTTGTGGCCTTCGGATTCCGAGCTTGGCCCGATGCTCACCCTCCCGGTGGCCATGCACACGTTCGTCCGCGAGGAGCACACGACACCGGCGCAGATGCGATCGCATCTGGCCCAGACCACCCACCGGGACGTGTTGCTCGGCCTTTCCGCTCACGCGTTGCTCACCTCGCCCCGACGAGGTTTCCGGCGCCACGGGCGCAGCGGGAGAGAGACCGAGGCCGTCCTGCGAACTCTCTACGTGCTGTTGCGCATGTACGAGACGCAAGAGGAAACCGATGCCCTGGAGCGCGCACTCAACGAGTCAGGAGGAGAACTTCCATGATCCTGTGGTGGATCGCCAACATATTGCTGATCCTTGTGGTCGTGCCGGTCGTGGCCACGCTGCTACGCGACGTTTTGACCGCGACCAAGGAGATCCACGCCTACGCGGCGGACGCGCTCGACCATCTCCAAGCTGTCCACGAGGGGCTCAACGCGTCGATCGGTGAGCTCAACCAAACCCGCAACGGCGTGAAGTCACTCGGCGCCAGCGCACAGCAGTACGGACAGGCGCTCGACCGCGTTCTGTGAGCGAACGAAGGGAGCCACCATGCCAATCACTGGGATCGTCACGCTCTTCGGGGTCGCGCTCGTCGTTGCGGCTCTGGCGATCTACCTCATCTGGGTTGCGGCGTTGCTGCAGCGGGTGAGTTCCATGCTGACCACGATCATCGACCGCTTGTGGGGAATCTCCGCAGCAGCGGAGCCACTCGGTGGTGCCGTCGGCGAGATCAACCGCGATCTTGCCGCCACGAGACAAGCCCTCGACCAGGTTCTGCGCAAGAAGACCGAGCAGCCAGCCCGGGGCCGGATGGCCGCAAAGGGCTGACCGCACGCATTCCTCGACATCCACAGCACGAGGGCGGGCGATTTGATCGCCCGCCCTCGTGCTGTGCGGTTCGGTGCTACCGGATGTTGCGAACGATCTCCCGGGCCAGTTGCTGTCCGATGCCGGTCACCTGCACCAGATCCTCTTCACCGGCCTGCTGCAACTCTTCGAAGGACGTGAACTCCTTCAGCAGCGCACGGATCTTTGCCGGCCCGAGCCCTGGAACCTCGGCAAGCTTGTCCTCGACGGACTCCTCCTCCGGTTGGACGGACCCGGTGTCTTCTGTCGTTGTCCGGTCCCGCGTCCCGGGCTGAGGGCGAGCGGGGGCTTGCCGTTGGACCTGCGGCGGGGACGCTGGACCATCAGCTTGTGGCTCGGCCTCTTGTTGGGCCTGTCGTTGCGCCTGACGCTGCCGAAGCCGATCGAATTCTTCCTTCCGCTGCATGTACTGAGCGAGCGCCCGATCGCGCATCGCCTCGGCCTCGACAGGGTTCACCTGCAAGCCACCGCCATCGGCGGCGGGGCCGCCGAGATCCTCCAGGGCCATTTCGTTAAGCGCCTGCCGCTCCTCGTCGGGCGTCAGCTCCTGACCGGAGCTGGGTGCCGCGAACGACGGTGGTGCTGCCCCGCCTCCGGACGGTGGCGCTGCCCCGCCCCCACCGGGCCCCGCTCCCACGCCCGACCGGATGCCGGGGCCTTCTGGAGCGGGCGAGGCCGGCGGTTCGGGACCGCGACCGCGGTTTGGGGGAGACGCGGGAGGTTCGGGGGCGGGCGATGCCGACGGGGGCGACGGCGCGCCCTTCGGGCCAGACGGCGAAGGCCCGGTTCGGCCCGACGGCGGAGTGGACGGTGGATCCGGGCTGGGGGGCGGGCCACCAGCCGCGGGCGTGGCCGGCCCCGAACTTCGACCGGGCGCACCTTGGCTCGGACCCGGCGGCGAAGCCGGAGGCCCCGCACTCGGACCACCCGGCGGTGGCCCGGCGGGCCCGGGTCCGCCGGGTCTGGCACTGCTTTGGGCACGCCGAAGCTCATCGGCGGCCTCTTTTTGAGCATCGACCGCCCTCGGATCCTCGCCGCCGAGCGCCCGACGCAAGCGCTTACCGAAACTCATATCGGGACCGTGCCTCCTCCCAGTAGAGGAGCCTATTTCATGATACTCCTACCATGCCTGCTGAAAAAGCCCGCGTCGACTCGAATCTTGGAAACGAGGACGTGGGTGGCCTCAGGGCGGCCCGTGACCCTCCCCCACTTTCGCTCTCGAGGGGGATGCGGCGACTCCGAGCCAACGCCACCGTAGCCAGCATGACCAAGACGACTGACACCATCACCGACATCAGCGACGCCACGCTGGGGACGTCGACGGACTGGGCGGAGCTCGCCCGCCAGCTACGAGCCGACATCGTCCGCGCCAGTGATGTCGCGGGCTCCGGCCATCCGACCTCGAGCCTCTCGGCAGCCGACCTCATGGCGGTGTTGTACACCTCGCATCTCGTCTACGACTTCAACAACCCGCACAATCACCACAACGATCGCGTGATCTTCTCGAAGGGCCACGCCTCACCGTTGTTGTACGGCTTGCTGCGCGCGGCCGGGGCGGTCACCGAAGACGACCTCCTCACCTATCGCCAGCGCGGCAGCCGCTTGGAGGGTCATCCCACCCCGAACCTCCCGTGGGTGGAGGTGGCCACCGGTTCACTCGGCCAGGGTCTTCCCGTCGGCGTGGGCATCGCGCTGGCTGCCCGCCATCTCGACCGCTTGCCGTACCGCACGTGGGTCCTGTGCGGCGACAGCGAGATGGCCGAAGGTTCCATGTGGGAGGCGATCGAGCACGCGGCCGACGCCGATCTCGATAACCTCACCGCGATCATCGACGTGAACCGTCTCGGGCAGCGCGGGCCCACCCGTCTCGGGTGGGACCTCGATGCCTACTGTGCGCGACTGGAGGCCTTCGGTTGGCAGGCACTGCCGATCGACGGCCACGATCTCGAGGCCATCAACGAAGCCTACGAGACCGCCGAACGCACCACCGATCGCCCGACCGCCATCGTTGCGCGCACCGTGAAAGGTCGCGGCGTCCCGGAAATCGAGGATCAGGACGGCTTCCACGGCAAGCCGGTGGATAACGCCGATCAGGCGCTCGCCGCGTTGGGTGGCGTCACCCACCACCGGATCCAGGTGCCCACGCCGAGCGGTCAGGAAAGCCCACACCGCTTTGCCACGACGGCCGACGGCCAGGGGCCGCGCTGGGACCTGGGCGAGAGCGTCGCCACCCGCGCGGCCTATGGCAAGGCGCTGGCCGCCTTGGGCGATCATCGTGGCGAGGTCGTCGCCCTCGACGGGGAGGTCAGCAACTCCACGAAGGCCGACGCGTTCGCCACGGCACACCCCGAACGGTTCTTCGAGTGCTACATCGCCGAACAGCAGATGGTGGCCGCCGCCGTGGGCCTGCAGACACGGGGCTGGCGACCGTTCGTCTCGTCCTTTGCGGCCTTTCTGAGCCGCGCCTATGACTTCGTCCGCATGGCCCCGGTCAGCCACGCGGACCTGTGCCTGGTCGGTTCGCACGCCGGCATCTCGATCGGACCCGACGGACCCTCGCAGATGGGGCTGGAAGACCTCGCCGCGTTCCGCGCGGTGTACGGCAGCACCGTGGTCTACCCCTCCGACGCCAACCAGACGGCACGGCTGCTTCCCCTGCTCGCGGACCGCGCAGGCGTGTGCTACCTGCGCGCCAGTAGGCCCGCCACGGAGGTGCGAACTCCGCCGGATGAGGCCGTGCGCATCGGGGGCAGCCGCGTGCTGCGCCATACCGCCGATGACGTCGCAACGATCGTGGCGGCGGGAGTCACCGTGCCCGAAGCGGTCAACGCCGCCGACGAGCTCGCCGGCGACGGCATCCACGTTCGTGTCCTCGACTGCTATTCGATCAAGCCCATCGACGCCTCGACCCTGCAGGACGCAGCAGCCGAGACGGGCACGCTGCTCACGGTCGAAGACCACTTCCCCGAGGGCGGGCTCGGGGACGCGGTCCGTGAGGCGGTCGCCGACACCGACGACCCTCCGCGCGTGGCGGCCCTTGCCGTGCGTCATCTACCCGCATCGGCCACGACCTCCGAGCAGCTGGACGCAGCCGGGATCGACAGCGCCCACATCGTGGAGACGGTGCGGGACCTGTTGCGCCACCGTCCCACAGCGGCGGCCCACGGCGCCCAAACCTGATCCCCCACCGTGGCTCGGACGCCACCGCGGCGCGGCCGGCCGCCCACGATCGGACCCGTCCGCGGCGCTGACAGGTGCGAGTTGCCATGACTGAGATCAGCCCGCCTCTTGCGGCCGTATTCGATGTCGACGGCACCCTCGTTGACAGCGAACGGCACGGCCACCGCGTGGCCTTCAACGAGGCGTTCGCCGCGTTCGATCTGCCCTATGCCTGGGACGAGGCCACCTACGGCCGGCTGCTGGAGACCACCGGAGGCCGGCAACGCCTGTTCGCGTACCTGACCGAACAGGGGCACGCCGCTGACGAGGCTGACCGGCTCGCCCGGCAGCTGCACCAGGACAAGACCGCCCGGTTCCGTGAGCTGTGCGAGCAGGGTCGCATCCCTCCCCGGCCCGGAGTGACCCAGCTGCTCGACGATCTTGCCGCCGCCGGTGTCTGTGTGGCGGTGGCCACCACGGGGACGCGCGAGTGGGTCGCTCCGCTGCTCGACCAGCTCTTCGGCTTGCAGCGTTTCACGCTTGTGCTCACGGGCTCGGAGATACCCCGCCGCAAGCCCGCCAGCGATGTATACGACGCTGCGTGCGTGCAGCTGAACCGCCCTCCGGGTGGCCTCGTCGCCATCGAAGACTCCGCCAACGGGCTCACCGCCGCTCGCCAGGCTGGCTTGCACTGCCTGATCGCGGTCAACGACTACACGCGCGACGAGGATTTCACCGGCGCGGCGCTTGTCACCGACGGCTTTTGTGACGCCACCGTGTTGCAGGGACCGGCCGGCCTCTTGGAGGACGGGGCGGTGACCGCGGCAACCCTCGCTGCCCTAGCCGCTCAAGCAGCGAAGCGGTAGCGGCCCT
>CAYQMQ010000135.1:0-5976 GCA_964418395.1 uncultured Actinomycetota bacterium | reverse complement strand
GAACTACGTCCAGAAGGGCGGCCAGTAGCGCCGAGCCGGGAGGCTGCCGGCAACCCGGCGGCCCTCACCACAGGAGGTCTTCACCGCAGGAGGCCGCGACGGAACGCCTCGGCGACCAAGGCCGCTCGGTCGTGCACGCCCAGCTTGTTGAACAGGTTCTCCACGTGCTTTTGGGCGGTCCGCACCGAGATCCCGGCCTGTTGAGCGATCCGGGCGTTGGTGGCCCCGACGCTGATGTGCTCCAGCACCTCTTGTTCCCTCAGCGTCAGGTGCGCAGCCCCGGCCTCCTCCGAAGCCGCGTCGGGGGAGACAAGCCGCCGAACGAACTCCGGTGAGATCACCGTCTCACCGGCCGCGGTCTGGCGGGTGGCGGCGGCGACTTCGCTGAAGCGGGCGCGCTTCAACATGTAGCTGGTCACCCCCGCCGCCAAGGCATGCTGCAGAACGTCCGGGTTGTCGAGCGCGGTCAGCGCGAGAACGCGCGGCGAGGGGGATCCACTCCCGAGCTGATCCATCAGCCGCAAGCCATCCTCCCCACCCAGATCCGGGTCCAACACCACCACATCCGGCGACGACTCCGCCGCTCTCGCAGCGGCGTCTTCCACGGTGGAGGCCGTGCCGACCACGTCGAAGTCGGACTCGCCTGTCAGCAGGGTCGCAAGGCCCTCGAGTACCAGATGGTGGGTGTCGACGAGCAGCACCTTGATCGGGGTGGGGGCCGCGGCGCTGTGCTCGGTGGCGCGAGGGTCAGGGGTGGGCGTGGACGGCGATGGGGGAGTGGACGAAGACACCGTGGTCGCTTTCTTACCCGGATGGCCGGCTGCGCCACACCAAGGGAGGGGGTTGGTCCATCCAGAACCATGCCGAGCCCGTGATCAGGTGTCCATGTACGTACGTATCGTTTTCGTTCGGCTGACGAAGCCTGCGTAGGGCGGACTGGTGTGGCCGGCCCGTTCAGGGCCGGTTCGTTCAGGGGTGGGTGGAGCGTCGCGAGATCGGGCATAACGCGGTCAATGATTTGAGCGCTGTTGCCGCGAGGGCTATCACCGCGAGATACTGGTCAACTACGAGAAGTGAAGTCGTGTTTCGGATGTCCCATATGAATCCCCCAGCGGGCGGGGAGGCACCGGTAGCCGGACGGCCGGCAGCACTCGAACGCACCGAACACCCGGACCGACCCGTCGGGGCGGGCTCGTTGCGCCTCGTCGTGGTCAGCGACCCCAGCCTCCTGCGGGACTGCCTGGTGGGCATGTTTGACCGGCAGGAGGGGATGGATGTGACTGCCGTCGCCGCCACCGTCGACGAGGCTTATGCGGCGGTGGTCCGTTGGCGTCCCGATGTCGTGGTGTTGGATCCCCGGCTCCGGGACGAGGACGGGTTGAGGCTCATCACCCGGTTACGCGCCGAGGGCCGCGACACGCGCGTGATGATCCTCAGCGAGGACCAGAGCCCGCGGACGCTCCAACGGGCGTTCATCGCGGGAGCCCACAGCTACATGTGCCCGCGGTGCACGTGCGACCAGGTCATGGACGCTGTCCGGCGTACCGCCGCCGGACAGACGGTCGTGGGCCCGGAGCTCGTCCGGCAGCTTGTCGCCGCGGTGTCAGCTGACTGGCGCGGCCCGGTGGAGCTGAGCACGCGGGAGCAGGAGGTGCTCGAGCACATCAGCCGGGGCGCCACCAACGCTGAGATCGCCCAAGAGCTGGACGTCTCAGTTCGCACCGTGCAAAAACACCTCGAGAACCTGTTCCGTCAGTTCGCGGTCCACGAGCGTGCCGCCGTGGTCGCCGAGGCCTTTCGCCACGGCCTGCTGTCCTGAGACCCTGACCGTTCGCGGGTCAGACGCTTCGTGGCGGGGACGGTCGTTGCGGTGCTCGCCGTGGCTCGGGTGACCATGCCCGCAGGGCCACCGGCAGCAGGAACAGCGCCGTCACCCCGGCGAGCCCGTAGACGTTGGCGCCCAGCAGCGAGGCGTAGTCGCCGTCGCCGAGATGCAGCGCGGCCGGGGTGAGGCCGAGGGTTTCGGCCACTCCCACACCCAGGCCTGGCCAGAAGGCCAGATGGAACGACTCCGGGGGAGCGCGCAGCACGGCGCCGAGCACGAACACCGGGGCCAGGCCGATCACCATCGTCCCGCTGATGGTGGTGGCCTGCAGGATCTCGGCTCCCAAAAACAGCGGCACGGTGCCCAGCACGGCGCCGCCGACCATGACCCAGCGTCCGGCCAGGGTGGAGGCTTGGCGGACACGGCCGATGAAGCTGCGCGCGTCGCGGTCGATCGCCTTGGCGATCGACGAGAACGTCGAGTCCAGCGTTGAACCGGCCGAGGTGAGCATGACCACGTTGACCAGCAGCAGCACGCTGCTGCCGATCATCGCCGCGACCACGCGGGGGGCGTCGTCGTCGATCGGGACGCCCTCGAGGAAGGCGGGTATGCCCACCAACCCGAACGCCACGATGGCCACGAAGCCCAGCCCGCCGGCCAGGCCGAAGCTCGTCAGCGTCCGACGGCGGCTCGACAGGAAGGCGCGGTCGGTCAGCACCGGGTCGTGGAACGGATAGCTGACCGACTGGGCGAGGGCGACCAGCAGCAGATCGACGCCGCCGGCCAGGCGCCACACCCCGCTGGTCAGCACCTCGGGGTCACCGCCGGCGCCGGGCACGGCGAACGCCAGGACCGCCAGGAGGAACCCCGCGAAGACGATCGCCTGCAGCGCGTCGGTCTTCAGCGAGCTGCGCAGCCCGCCCTTGAGCGTGTACAGCAGCGTCAACCCGGCGAACGCCACCGCACCGACGTAATACGGCAGCGTCCCGCTGGCGCCGAAGTAGCTGCCGACCACGGCGGTGTTGCTCCACACCTCGTTGTACAGGCGGATGAGGATCGCCACGAGGAAGCCGTAGGCGGCCCACCGCCCGTAGCGCTGGGCGATCCATTCGGGCAGCGAGGTGGCCCCGTCACGGGAGCGCAGCCACACGATGACGACGGCGGCCACCGGGATCGATAGCCAGTAGGTGCCGTAGGCCACGGCCCCGGGCAGGCCGTAGGTGGCCCCGAGGTTGGCGGCGTTGGTGACCGACTTCGCAAAGATCCACGAGATCCACACGCTGGCGAACAGGCGCAGCGTGCGGGGGGTGCGCCCGCCGGCGTCGCGGCCCTGGTAGAAGCCGTCGGTGTCCGGGGACTTCGGCGCGATCAGGTAGAAGACCGTGCCGTAGGCGATCAGCAGCGCCCAGGGCAGCAGAGTTTCCACGCTGCGCTCCGAACGGCCTTAGACGGCGCAGGCGTAGGGCTGGGGCATCGAGCCGTCCGCTTGGCGCAGCTCGAGGAATCGCTGGGTGATCAGGCGCTTGGCCTCGTCGAGGGGCACCTGGCCGGAGACCAGCCACATGTCGGGGCTCGTCTCGACGTCCGCGCCGGCTGGGTGCCAGTGGAGCCCGTCGGCGGTGACGGTCAGCTCCGGGACGGTGTTGAGGTCGTAGACCTCGAGGCCGTCGGCGGAGTTGCCCCGGGCCACCAGCGGCTGCACGCTGAAGTCCGCGCCGGTGATGCCGAAGCCGGCCAGCAGCTCGCGCAGCTCGCCGATCTCGTGGCGGTTCTCGTCCACCTCGGTGGTTCGCACCTTGATGGGCAACCCGAGATCGAGCCCGTGGGCGATGCCGTCCATGGCGCCCTGCCAGCTGCCTTGGCCGCGGTTGACGTCGTGGGTCTCGGGTCGGGCGCCGTCCACCGACACCTGCAGGGTCAGCTGCTCACGCCCGGCCAGACGGCGCAGCTCATCGCCGCGACGACCGCGGAACAGCATCCCGTTGGTCAGCACCACCGTCGGCAGTCGCTGGCTGGCGTAGTCCAGCATGTCGACGATGTCGGGCTCGAGGAACGGCTCGCCGCCGGTGACGTACACCTCGGTGAAGCCTTCCGCGAGGGCCTCGTCGACCAGGGCGCAGAACCGCTCATAGCCCAGCGACCGCCGGCGGGCCAGCGGCGACGACGCCACCGCGCAGTAGCCACACCGCAGGTTGCAGTGGAAGTTGGTGTACAGCCACAGCCGCGACGGGAACAGCGCCGAACCGAACAGCGGCGTCACCGGGATGTCGTCATCGCCGAGGGCCACCTCGACGGCTTCGCCGTCGCTGGCGGCGCCGCTGTCCACACCCTCCTGACCGTTGCCGCCGTCGGCGTCAACGGCGAAATCAGCCGGCAGCGAGCCGCGGTACAGCTGGTACTTGCCGCGGGCCCGCTCCAGCGGCGGCAGGATCTCCACACACGAGGCCCACCAGCCCGTCTCGATCGTGGCCACGAACGCCTCGGGGATGCCGGCGGCGCGCATGGACGCGGCCTGCGCTCGCCAGTCGTAGGCGAGGGGGACGAGTTCGATGTCGGCGCGGCCCCCCTCCAGGTCGACCAGGGCGTACCAGACCTCGCGGCGCCCGTCGTTGGCGGGCCGGCCGAGGACGCCGACGTTGGCCACCAGACAGCCGTCCATCTCCTTGACCCACGGCAGGCCGGTGTGGGTGCACAGCAGCACGTCGGCGCCGCTGGCCGCCACCCGCCAGCGGACCTCGTCGGCGTCCAGCGATTCCCAGAAGAAGTCGTTGGTCGCCAGCGGCGAGCCGTGCACCATGTGCACGTCGCAGCCGCCGATGGTCTCGCGCAGCTCGGTGGGCAGCCGTCGCATCCACGCGGCGAACTGCGCCGACGTGTTCGCCTTGGTGTAGTCGTAGGTGAGCTGGGCGTAGGCGTTGTCGCGCGGGTCGGAGTAGCCACAGCCGCAGTCGGTGTCGCCGCGGCCGATGGCGATGTCGTAGTTGCCGGCCATGCACTCGACGCCGCCGTCGACCAGCAACGGCCACACGGCCTCCGGCTCGGCGCCGAACCCGCCGAGATCGCCGAGGCAGAACACGCGCTCGGCCCCCCGGCGCGGTGCGTCGTCGAGCAGCGCCCGCAGGGCGTACGGGTTGGAGTACACGCCGCCGAAGACAGCGATTCTCGTCATCTCTGCCCCCAAGCGCATCGGCCCGCCGGCTTGGACCCGGCTCGTATCCACACTACGAAGGAGCCTTACCAGCGCAACGGGGTGGCAACCGTCGTGACGGTACACCGCGCCGGCCCGGCGTCTGCTCGTGGAGCCGACTAGCCTCGGCGCGGCATGAGCAGGGTGGGCGTCATCACCGGTACCGGGGCCGAGCAGCTCGACGGCGTCGAGCGCGCGGCGGCGGAGGACGTGGACACGCCCTTCGGGACGGTCACGGTCACCACTGGCGCGCTGGCCGACACCGACGTCGTGCACGTGTCCCGCCATGGGGCGCGACACCGGCGGCTGTCGAACCACGTGCCCCACCAAGCGAACATCTGGGCGCTGCGCGCGCTGGACGTCACGGCCGTGGTCGCCAGCACCGCCTGCGGCGCGCTGGATCGCGATGCGCCCGCGGGCAGCCTGGTGGTGTTCGACGATCTGTACTTCCCCTCGAACCGGCTGCCTGACGGCCGGCTGGCCACGCTGTACACCGAGCCGGGCGACCCTCGGCGCGGCCATTGGATCCACGACCAGCCGTTCTCCGAACCGGTGCGCCAACTGGTGGGCGCAGCGGCCGACGCCGCCGGGATGCCGGCGCGGTTGCATGGGACCTATGGGCACGTGGACGGGCCCCGCTACAACACCCCGGCCGAGGTGCGTGCCCTGGCCGCAGCCGGGGTCACCGCGATCAGCCAGACCGGCGGGCCCGAGACGGTGCTGTGTGGCGAAGCGGAGCTGCCCTACGCGCTGGTGGGCTACATCACCGACCACGCCGCCGGAGCCGCCGGTCCGCCGACCGGCGAGCGCGAAGTCCGCGACCATGTCGCCCGCGGCGCCGACGCCGTCGCCGCCGTGCTGCGCGCCGCCGTCCCCCGGCTGGCCCAAGGGCCCTGGCCCTCGGCCGGCTTCGTGTACCGCTACGAGTGAGCCGGGCGGAGCACGTGGCTGACGACGACGAGCC
>CAYQMQ010000134.1:0-5984 GCA_964418395.1 uncultured Actinomycetota bacterium | reverse complement strand
AGCTGCGCGAGCTCATCGACGCCGACGCGCTGGCCCAGCTCGAGCTCGAGCTGCAACGGCTGACCCCTGAGCGGGCCGCCCGCGACGCCGACGAGGTCGCCGACCTGCTGCGGGTGCTCGGCGACCTGCGCACCGACGAGGTCGCCGACCGCGTCACCGGGGCCGACCGCGACACCGTCGAGGGCTGGCTCGCCGAGCTCGCCGCGGCGCGGCGGGCGTACCGGCTCACCGTGGCCGGCGAGACGCGGTGGGCTGCCGCCGAGGACGCCGCGCGGTACCGCGACGCGCTCGGCGTGCCCCCGCCGGGTGGGCTGCCGGAGGCGTTCCTGGAGCCGGTCGAGCGGCCCACCGTCGATCTCGTCAGCCGCTACGCCCGCACCCACGGGCCGTTCACCGCCGCCGACGCGGCCGCCCGCCTGGGCCTGCCGGCCGACACCGTCGAGCTCGCCGGCAAGGAGCTGGAAGCCGAGCGGCGTGTGGAGGTCGGCGAGTTCCGCCCGGGCGGCTCGGGGCGCGAGTGGCTCGACGCCGACGTCCTGCGCCGGCTGCGGCGCCGCTCGCTGGCGGCGCTGCGCCGCGAGGTCGAGCCGGTCGACCAGCAGGCGCTCGGGCGGTTCCTGCCCGGCTGGCAGGGGGTCGGCTCGGCTCAGCCCGGTGTGGACCGCGTGGCCGAGGTGGTCGAGCAGCTGCAGGGGGCGTCGGTGCCCGCCAGCGTGCTCGAGCGCGACGTGCTGGCGGTGCGCGTGGGCGACTACCGCAGCGCCTGGCTCGACGAGCTCGCCGCCGCCGGCGAGGTCGTGTGGATCGGTCACGGCCCGCTGGGGTCGGCCGACGGGCGGGTGGGGCTGTACCTGCGCGATCAGGCCGCCGAGCTGATGCCGCTCGGCCCGGGCGTGGCCGACGACGACCCGGCCGCCGCGTTCGGGTGGTGGACCGAGCGCCACGACGGCATGTGGCAGCGGCTGTTGCACGCCGGGCCGTCGTTCTGGGGCGATCTCTACACCGCCGCCGGCGGGGGCGACCAGGCCGAGGCAGCCGAGGCGCTGTGGGACCTCGTGTGGGCCGGGCTGGTCACCAGCGACGCCCTCGCCCCGCTGCGCGCCCGCGTCGGCCAGGCCGGGCGGGGCTCGCCGGGAAGCGGGCGTCGTCGGCGTCGCCGGTCGCCGCGCGCGCTGTCGCGGTCCGGCCCGCCGCATGTAGCCGGGCGCTGGTCGCGGGTGGCCGACCTGCTGGCCGGCCAGCCGCCACCCGACCCGACCGAGCGCGCCGCGGCGCTGGCCGCCCAGCTGCTGGACCGCCACGGGGTCGTGACCCGCGACGCCGTCGCCGCCGAGGACGTGCCCGGCGGCTTCGCCGGCCTGTACCCGGTGCTGCAGCGCATGGAGGAATCGGGCCGCGCGCGGCGCGGCTACTTCGTGGAGGGGCTCGGCGGCGCGCAGTTCGCGCTGCCCGGCGCGGTCGACCGGCTGCGAGCGGGCCGCGAGCCGGACACGGACCGCGACGCCGACGCGGTGGTGCTGGCCGCCACCGACCCGGCCAACCCCTACGGGGTGTCGGTGGCGTGGCCCGAAGGGCGCGTGGCCGACCCCACGCGGCACCGCCCGGCGCGGCGCGCCGGCGCCTGGGTGGTGCTCGCCGACGGCGTGCCGATCGTGTACGTCGAGCGCGGCGGCCGCTCGTTGCTGACCTTCACCGAGGACGCCGAGCGACTCGGGCTGGCCGCCGAGGCCCTGGGCGTGCTGGTCGACCGCGGCCGCGCCGACCAGCTGGCGATCGGCACCGTGGACGGGGCGGAGGTCGGCGACCACCCCATCGCCGCGGCGCTGCGGGCGTACGGCTTCGCCGACCACCCCAAGGGCCTGGTGCGCCGCCCGTCGCGGTGAGGCGGCGGGCGGCCGGTGTGGCCGGTCTGGCCGGTGAGGCCGGTGAGGCGGCGGCGTGGCCGGTGAAGGAGGCCTCGTGGCTGCAACTGGGTGCATATCGGACCGAATGTGGTCGGGATTGCACCCAGCCGAGGGTGGTCTGGGAAACCGGGTGCAATCGCGACCAAATCCGGTCGGGATTGCACCCAGTCGAGGTTCGAGCCGCCTTCGAGCCGCCGGAGCCGGCGGAGCCGGCGGTTGAGCGGGCTCACGTGCGGGACGTGGCGGCCGCCTGGCCGAAGAGCGCGCTGAGCTCGGCGCAAAAGCCGGCCCAATCGGTCTCGAAGCGCCACCAGCCCAGCCGCAGCACGCGCCAGCGCCCCAGCAGCAACCCGTTGTGGCGCCGCTGGTCCGTGTCCAGGTGCGCCTGCGAGGAGTGGTAGCCGAACCCGTCGGTTTCGATGCCGATCGCCAGCTGGGGCCAGGCGATGTCGACCTGCACCGAGCCGGTCGGCGTGTCCACCGTCGTCGGCTCGGCGGTGGGCGGGGGGAAGGCGGCGTGCCGCAGCGCGGCCCGCACCCGGTGTTCGAAGATGGACTCGCAGCGCTCGGCGTCGAGTTCCCAGCACAGGTCGAGCACCCTGCGCGCGCCGGCGGCGGGCAGTCGCCGCTGGGCCGCTGCCACGGCGTCGGGCAGGGCGAGGTCGCCGGGCTGACGGCCATCGATCAGCATGCCGCGCAGGAACGGCCCAGTGACGCGATTGGACAGGTCGTTGACGGTGCGGGCGAACGTCGTGGCGGGCACGCCGTCGATCACGGTTCGGTCGTCGTCGACCAGCGTCCGGGTGCGCAGCGTGCGGACCTTGCGGTGGGCCCGCTTGCGGTGGAGGTGCTCGACGAGCACCTCGTTGGGGGTGGGCGGGACGCGCACGATGTTCCACAGCCACGCCGCTGTCCAGCCGGCGGCGAGTGCGTCGTCGTGACAGTGCAGCACCGCCGCGGTCACGCGCTGCTCCCGGGTGGCCGGTGCGCCCGGACAGACCCACACTCCCGGGAAGGGCGACGACCAGCCCTCGCGCCGGGCGCGGTTGTCCACCGTGTGCGGTGAGATGCCGTGATGGCTCGCCATCGCCGAGGTGATGCAGCCCTGTCGGTCTGCGGCGTCGGCGAACAGCTCGGACCAGCCCATGAGCGAACAGCCTGGCCGGTGTGGCGGCACCGCCGAAACCCCCGACGCCTGTGCTTGTGGAAATTCGGCGGGAGGGGGTCATGGCCTCCGGTGCACCCGCGGTGGGCGTCAAGCCGCCTCGCCGGCATCGACGTTGTCGAGGCCGGCGGTCTCGGCGTGGTGGCGCAGCGTCGTCAACCCCCGCGCCACCAGCGATTTGACCGTCCCCGGCCGGCAGCCCAGCAAGGCGGCGGTGTCGGCCTCTGAGCAGTCGGCGTAGTAGCGCAGCACGATCGCGGCGCGCTGACGGGACGGCAGCCGGTCCAACAGGCCGAGCAGGGTGTGGCGCGCGGTGGTCTGCCCGGCCGGCGTGGCAGGGCCGCGGTGGTCACCCCGGCGGTGCTCCTCGTGGCGGCGCCGTCGCCGTGTGGCTCGCCACTGGTTCTTGACCTCGTTGTGCACCGCTTGCCGCAGGTAGGGGCCGACCTGCTCGACCTGGCCGGCCTGCCAGCGCGGGAAGGTGCGCGCGAACGCTTCGGCCACGGCGTCCTCGGCCGCGTCGCGGTTCGCGGCCAACAGGCAGGCCAGCCGCAAGGCCCGCTGGTGCTCGGCTTCGACGATGCGGGAGAAGGCGTGCTCGTCACGTGAGACTGCCCGCCCGCTGGCCTCCCGGCCGTCTACTCGGCGGGCCCTCCTGCGGTGGTTCCTTCGGTCCATCGCCAGATCCCCCCTGAGTGTGTCGACGATGTCACGATCCCGCTGCACTGTGTGATCGAAAGCTGCACCTGGGTCCTTGGAGCCGGCCTAAGAGGCGCTTAAAGCCCGGTTGTGAGCCATAAACCGGGCAAACCGGACCAACAGGGGCGCGACCGCTAGTAGACTGGCGAAACGATCGCCGGGCCCAATACTGTGACCAGGGGGATCGTGCATTTCCACACGCTGGGTGGGGTCACCGCCACCCAGGACGGCGAGGAGCTCCCGCTCGGGGGACCGAAGCAGCGTCTCGTTCTGGCCCTGCTGTTGTGCGAGCCGGGCCGGCTCGTGCCCACGGATCGGCTCGTCGACTCCGTGTGGCAGGACACCCCCCCAGCGGATCCGCGCGGGGCGGTCCAGGTGTATGTGTCGAACCTGCGCCGGGTGCTGGACACGGTCGAGCTCGAGCATCGCGGCGAGGGTTATGTGCTGCACGTGGACCCGGAGCAGGTCGACGCGGCCCGCTTCGAGGAGCTGGTCGAGGAAGGCACGGCCCTGGCGACCAGCGATCCCAGTCGGGCAGCGACCGTGCTGCGCGATGCGCTGGCGTTGTGGCAGGGGCGTCCGTTCGGCGGTCTTGCCGACGAGCCGGCCCTGGCCCTGGAGGCCGCCCGGCTCGAGGAGCTGCGGCTGCGGGCGCTGGAGGCGCGCATCGAGGCGGATCTCCAGCTCGGCCGCCACGACGACGTGGTCGGCGAGCTGGCCGAGTTGACCACCCAACACCCACTGCGGGAGCGCTTCTGGGCCCAGCTGGTCCTCGCGCGGTACCGGTCAGGACGGCAGGGCGAGGCGCTCAACGCCTACGAATCGGCCCGCGAGACGTTGACGGACCGGCTGGGCATCGACCCCTCACCGTTCCTGCAGCAGCTGCACACCCAGGTGCTGCGCCAGGACCCGGCCATCGAGGCCCCCCCGGCGTCGCCGTCGTCGGACTCGGCCGATCTGGCGCTGCGTGTGGGCACCGTGCGCGGCTACGAGCTGCTCGACGAGCTGGGCGCGGGCCGGCTGGGCGTGGTCTTTCGGGGTCGGCAGCCCTCGGTCGAGCGGGAGGTGGCGATCAAGGTCATCCGGGCGGAGCTGGCCAACGACCCGGAGTTCGTGCGGTGCTTCGAAGCCGAGGCTCAGCGGGTGGCCCAGCTCGAGCATCCCCATGTCGTGCCGCTGTACGACTATTGGCGGGAGCCGGACGCCGCCTACGTGGTGATGCGATGGTTGCGGGGCGGCAACCTCGCCCACGCCTTGCGCGAAGGGGGATGGTCGTACGAGGCCGCGGTCGGGTTGATCGACCAGATCGCCGCGGCGCTGGACCATGGACATCGCCACGGCGTGCTGCACCTGTCGATCAAACCCACCAACATCCTGCTGGACCTCGAGGGCAATGCGTATCTGTCGGACTTCGGGCTGGCCCGCTATGCGGACGCTCCGCCCGCCGGGACGTCGCCCACCTACGTCTCGCCGGAACACGTCAGCGGGCAGTCGCTGACAGCGGCCACCGACCTCTACGCGCTCGGCCTGGTCACCTTCGAGCTGCTCACCGGCCGCTATCCGTTGCTCTATGGGGAGCCGGATCGCTCACCGACGCTGCCCGCCCTGCGGACGTATCGCCCCGACCTGCCCGATGAGGTCGAGGAGGTCCTGCGCCAGGCCACCGCCGTCGACCCACGCCAACGGTTTCGCGCTGCGGGCGAGATGGCCCAGGCGCTGCGTGGCCAGACCGGCACCAGCGCGGCCTGGGCCCCGCCGACCGCGGCGCCGACGAGGGCGGTGCGCAACCCCTACAAGGGGTTGCAGGCGTTCGGCGAGGCTGACACCGGCGATTTCTTCGGCCGTGAGCAGCTGGTGGCCCACCTGCTCGAGCGGCTCGACGGCACCGGCCAGCGATCGCGCGTGCTAACGGTGGTCGGCCCCAGCGGCAGCGGCAAATCCAGCCTGGTTCGCGCCGGCCTCGTCCCGGCGTTGCGCCAGGGCGGCGCGCGCGGCTCCGAGCGCTGGTTCGTGGCCGTGATGCGCCCGGGCACGCAGCCGGTGGACGAGCTCGAGCGCGCCGTGACGGAGGTGGCCACCTGCAGCCCCGAGGAGCTCAGCACGGCTCTCTCCTCGGGCGGTGACGGACTCGTCCGGGCGGTCCACCAGGCGCTGCCGGCCAACGGCTCGGAGCTGTTGCTGGTGGTCGATCAGTTCGAGGAGCTGTTCTCGCTGTC
>CAYQMQ010000133.1:0-5985 GCA_964418395.1 uncultured Actinomycetota bacterium | reverse complement strand
CCGCAGGGGTGAGGCTCAGCGCCGGCCGCGCACGGCCACGCCGACCGCCATCGCCAGCGCGCCCAGCCCGGCGACGGCGGCCACCGTGCGCGGCGTCCGCGTGGTGTCGACCGCCGACGGAGGCCGGGCGGACGGGCCTGAGCCCGGCGCCGGGCCGCCGGCGGGAGATCCCGCCAGCGATCCGACGGCCGGCTCGTCCGGGGGCGGCTCGACCATGCCCATCCCCGCCCCCTCGACCAGCGCTTCGTCGGTCTCGTGCTCGCGGCGGATCACCACGTCGACCTCGGCGCCGAGCAACAGCATCATCATGGACAGCTGCAACCACAGCATGGTGATGGCGACGGCCGCCAAGCTCCCGTAGGTCTGCTCGTAGGTGCCCAGCGTCTGCACGAAGGCGCGGAACGCCAGCGACAGCACCAGCCAGCCCGCCACGCCGGTGATCGAGCCCGCCGAGATCCACTGCCTGGAGAGGCGGTCGTGGTGGGGGGCCACCGAGTAGATGAACGCGAACAGCGATACCAGGGCCCCCAGCAAGACGGCGACCTGGACCACGCGGAACAGCACGGTCCCGGCCGCGCCGAGCTGAGGCGGCAACACCCACTCCCGCAGCTGTGACTCGAAGACGACCAGCGTGGCCACCACCACCAGGACGAGCAGCAGCGCCAAGGTCACCAGCAGCGCCACCCAGCGCTGACCCAGGAACCCGCGGTGCTCGACGACGCCGTTGATGCGGTTGAGGGCTTTGACCAGGGTCGCCGCGGCGCTGGTGGCTGCCCACAGCCCGCCCAGGAGCCCGCCGATCAGCGCCACGGCCGCCACGCCGCCGGCCTCGGCGATCCCCTCCAGGCGGGGCTCGAGGATGTCATCCACGAACCCCGGCGGCAGCACCAGCCTCAGCTCCCGGGCGATCTCGAGCGGTTCCTCGACCACGTAGGAGAAGATCGCCACGCCGGCGATCAACGCCGGGAACAGCGACAAGAAGATCTTGAAGGCCACGCCGGCGGCCAGGGAGGGCACGTCGTCGGCTTTGACGCGCGCCGCGGTCCGCGCTGCCAGCGTCTTCGCCGAGAGCCCACCACCGCGCCCGGCCGCGGACGCATCGGCCTCGGGCGCGGGCGGGCCCGCGTCGGGCTCGGCGGTCGAGGTCTGGGCGGCGGTCATGAACGGCGGCTCCTCGTGGTGGCGGTTCCCGTCAGCATGCCCCGATCGCCGGCGTATCAGCCCCGCTGCCCACGGCACACAGCCGATCAGCCCTCCGGCAGGCGCAGCCCCGCGCGGTCGCGTTCAGCGAGGCCGTCAGCGACGAGGCGAGCGACGAGCCGCTCGAGGCGGACAGGGTCGTCGACGCCGGTGACCTCGCCGAGCCGGGCGTCGGCCACCGCCCCGTGGCGCAGCGCGTCGACCAGCCGCCCGCGCGCCTGGCGATCCGAGCCGGCGAACGGCGCCTGCGGACGCGACCGGTGGGCGCTGGCCGCGGCCGGGTCGGGCTCGCCCTCGGCGGCCGCCCAGGCGCAGTCGTCGGCCACGGGGCAGGCCTCGCAGCGTGGGCGGCGGGCGGTGCACACCTGCGACCCGAGCTCCATCAGCGCGCTGGCCCATTCCCCCGGCGCGTAGCGCGGAGCGAGTTCGTCGGCCAGCTGTTGGGCCTGCGTCCGCGTGCGCGGCGCCCCGGCGACCAGGCGGGCGAGCACCCGGGCGATGTTGGTGTCCACCGGCGCGGCGGGCGCGTCGAAGGCGAAGGCGCGGACCGCCCGCGCGGTGTAGGGGCCCACCCCGGGCAGCGCCTCGAGGGCGGCCAGCCGCCGGGGGACCTGCCCGCCGTGGCGTTGCACGAGGGCGGTGGCGGTTCCGTGCAGCGCCACCGCCCGCCGGTTGTAGCCCAACCCGGCCCACTCGGACACGACGTCGGCGGGCGTGGCGGCGGCCATGGCCGCCGGGGTGGGAAAGCGCGCCAGGAACGCGGGATAGCGAGCCGCCACCCGCTGCGCCTGGGTCTGTTGGAGCATGGTCTCGCTGACGAGCACCGCCCAGGGGTCGTCGGTGTGGCGCCACGGCAGGTCGCGGCCGTGGGCGCGGTACCAGGCGCGCAGGCGCCGGCGCGTGCGGCGGCGCCGGTCGGGCTCAGCCTCGGCGGAGGTCATGGCGCAGCAGGCTGCCGGGCCGGTGGGCGCCGCGCAACACGGCGGCGACCGGGGCCGGGTCGGGCTGGGGAGTGCTGGCGGCGATGTGCGAGGATCGCCGCCATGCGCCTGCTGTGGCCCGAGGCCCGCGAACCGGTCGACCCGTGGGAGGCCTATCGACCCGCCGACACCGGCAAGCCCCTGCTGCGGGTGAACATGGTGGTCGGGGTGGACGGCGCCGCCACCGACGCCGAGGGGCGCACCGCCGCGCTGGGAGGCGAGGGCGACTGGGAGATCTTTCGTGCGTTGCGCGCCCAGGCGGACGCGGTGCTGGTCGGGGCCGGCACCGCCCGCGCCGAGGGCTACGGACCGGCCCGGGTCCGCGGCGACCTCGCCGCGCGGCGCCGCGACGAGCTCGGCCACACGCTGCCGCCGGCGATCGTGTTGGTGTCGCGGTCGCTGCAGCTGGACCCGGACAGCCCCATCTTCACTGACGCGTCGGTGCCGACCACGGTGCTGACGTGCGCCGCCGCCGACGCCGACCGCCGCGCCGCGCTCGAGCGGGTGGGGCGCGTGGTGGTCGCCGGCGAGGCGCACGTGGACCTCGCCGCCGGGTTGGCGCGGGTGCGCGAGGAGATCGGGCCGGTGGTGACCTGTGAGGGCGGGCCCACGCTGAACGCCGGGTTGCTGCGCGCCGGGGTGGTCGACGAGCTGTGCGTGACCGTGGCGCCGCAGCTCGTCGGGATGCCGCTGGCTCCGCGGCTGGCCGCCGACCTGGACCGGTCGGTGGCGCTGTCGCTGGCCCACGTGGCCGTCGCCGACGACGGCGAGCTCTATCTGCGGTACGAGGTGGCGTGAGCCCGCCGGGAGACGGCGAGGATCAGAACAGGCGCAGCTCGTCGGAGTCCCGGCCGCGCAGCGCCTCGTAGTCGACCTCGACGGCGTCGATGCCCCGCTCGTGGGCCAGCACCCTCGCCTGCGGCTTGATCTCCTGGGCGGCGAAGATCCCCCGCACGGGGGCGAGCAGCGGATCGCGGTCGAGGCGCTCGAGGTAGCGGGCGAGCTGTTCGACGCCGGCGATCTCGCCGCGGCGCTTGATCTCCACGGCCACCGCCGAGCCGTCGGGGGCGCGGCACAACAGGTCCACCGGGCCGATGTCGGTGGGGTGCTCGCGGCGCACCAGGCGCAGCGGCTCGCCCAGCTCCTGGGGGTGCTCGGCGAGCAGCTGCTGCAGGTGGTCCTCCACCCCGTCCTTGTGCAGGCCGGGGTCCTCGCCCATCTCGACGACGCGGTCGTCGACGACCTCCTCCAGGCGGATCCGCAGCGTCTCGCCCTTCGGGTTGGTGACGGTCCACACGCCGTCGTCCTCGGCCAGGGTGTTGGGGGCGTTCATCCAGTTGAGCGGCTTGTAGGCCCCGCCGTCGGCGTGCACCGCCACGCAGCCGTCGGCTTTGACCATGATCAGCCGCACGGCGCTGGGCAGATGGGCCGTCAGCCGGCCGTCGTAGTCCACGGTGCAGCGAGCGATGACCAGGCGCATGGTGCGCCGCAGCGTAGCGACGCGGGTCGCCGCGCCGGTTCAGCCGCGGCGGGCCAGCCACCAGGCCGCGGCCGCGCACCCGGCCGCGGCCACCGCGGCGGGCACGAACGGGCTGGTCTGGACCGCCTGTCCCAGCGCGCCGGCTCCGGGTGGGCCGGCCACGAACCCCAGGCCGTAGGCCACGTGGAAGCGGCCGAACGCCCGCCCTCGCTGCGCGTCCGGGGTGGCGGCCATCGCGGCGGCGGCGGCCGGGAAGACCGCCCCGAAACCCGAGCCGATCGCCAGCACCGCGACCGCCGCGCCGACGATCCCGATCGGTGCGGCCAGCGTGGCCAACGCGATCGCGATGACGCCCACCCCGCCCGCCAGGGGCACGGCCGGTGCGGCGGGGTCGATCCGCCGCATGGCCGGGGACAGCATGACGGCGACCGCCACCAGCGAGAACGCCGTCAGCAGCACGCCGGGCACGGCGTCGCCGGCGCCGCGAGCGGCCAGCGTCTCCGGCAGGAACCCGGTGAGCGTGCCCAGGGCCGCGGTGAACCCGAACACCGCCGTCATGGCCGCGCCCCGGCCTCCCGGGGTGCTGACTGCCGCCTCGCCGCCCGTTGCCCCGTCGGGCTCCCGACCGTCCGCCGGGCTGGCGGCCCCGTTGGGGCCGGGTTCGGCTGTGATGGCGGCCCGGCCGGGCAAGCCGAGCGCCAACAGCGCCGCGATCAGCAACAGGCCGGCCACCGTGAGGAACACGGCGTCGGCGCCGACCACGGCCGCGGCCGCGCCAGCCGTGCCGGGCGCCACCACTGCCGCCAGGCCGATCGTGGCACCCAGCCGCCCCATGGCCACTGCCCGCCCGCCGGTGTGGCCGGCGTCGCCGGCGGCGGCGAACAGCGCCGGCATCGCAAGGCCGCCGCCCAGCCCGTGGACGAGGCGGACGGCCACGAGCGCGGCGAGCGTGCCCGCCAGCGCGTAACAGGCCAGCCCCGCGGCGGCGAGCACCAGCCCGCTGGTGGCGATCCCGCGCCGACCGAGCCGGTCGGCCAGCCGACCGCCGAGCAGGTTGCCGGCCATGCCCGTGGCCGAGTACGCGGCGACGGTGACCCCGATGCCCACGTCGCCGGCGCCGAGCCCGGCGGCGGTCGGGGCGAGCAGCGGCAGCAGCGCGAAGATGTCGAGGAAGGCGGCGAACGTGGCGGCGGTGGCAAGCCGCAGCCGCGGCCGGGAGGCGGGCGCGGCGTCGCCCTCGGGCCGCGTGGTCACCGTCTGCCTCCGAAGCCGCAGCCGCACACGAAAAGACCCGGTGCTCTTGGCGCACCGGGTCGTCGATCGGGTGCTGTGCTCCGGTGCTCGCGGCGCGGCTCTTGGCGCCGGCACCGCGGCGGGACACCGGAGTCCCCGACTGTCGCCTTGCGTCCCCGCTTGCGCGGGGGGATCCATCAGTGTACCCGAGCACGGCCCGGGTTACACGCAGGATCCCACGATCAGGGTTTTAGCTTTCCTGTTCGTCGTTGGAGCTGGGCTCGGACTCGGTCGAGCCGCTGCTGCTGCCCGACGAGCCGGCGAGCTCCACCGGCGGGGTGTCGGGCGGCGAGTCGACCGCCCGGAAGGTCAGCTCGTCCTCCTCGAGGTCGACCACGATCAGCTGGCCGGCCTGGTACTCGCCGAACAGCACCTTCTCGCTCAGCTTGTCCTCGACCTCGCGCTGGATCGTGCGCCGCAGCGGCCGGGCGCCGAGCTGCGGGTCGTAGCCCTGCTCGGCCAGCCACGTCTTGGCTTCCTCGGTCAGCTCGACGTCGAGGTCCTGGCTCTTCAGCTGCTCCTTGACGCGCTTGATCATCAGGTCCACCACGTCCTTGACCTGCTCCCGGGTCAGCGGGTGGAAGACGATCACCTCGTCGATCCGGTTGAGGAACTCGGGGCGGAAGTGCTGCTTGAGCTCCTCGTCGACCTGCTCCTTCATCCGGTCGTACTGGGTGCGGTCGTCGGTCTCGGCGGCGAAGCCCAGACCGGTCTTGCCGAGCTCGCGCGTGCCCAGGTTCGAGGTCATGATCAGCACGGTGTTCTTGAAGTCCACCGGCTTGCCCTGCGCGTCGGTGAGGCGGCCGTCCTCCAGGATCTGCAGCAGCGTGTTGAAGACGTCCGGGTGGGCCTTCTCGATCTCGTCGAACAGCACCACGCTGAACGGCTTGCGGCGCACCGACTCGGTCAGCTGGCCGCCCTCCTCGTAGCCGACGTAGCCGGGCGGCGACCCGATCAGCCGGGAGACGGTGTGCTTCTCCATGTACTCGCTCATGTCCAGGTGGACCAGCGAGTCCTCGTCGCCGAACAGGA
>CAYQMQ010000132.1:0-6092 GCA_964418395.1 uncultured Actinomycetota bacterium | reverse complement strand
TCGGCCAGCGTCACCGCCGCATGGTCGGTGCGCCCCACCTCCATGGCGGCCGACCGGCTGAACGTCCCGCTGCCGGCGTCGAACAGCTCGGCGGAGTCGGTGGGCTCGACGGCGTCCTCGGCGACGGTCTGCCCGCCGGTCAACAGCACGCGCCCGTCGCCCAAGCGAGTGGCGGTGTGCTCGAAGCGCGGGGCGAGCAGGTCGTCGACAGCCGACCACTCCTGCGTCTCCGGGTCGTAGACCTCGGCGGCGTCGGTCGGGACCACCTGCGCCTGGAGGTCCTCGGTCCCTTCGGGCCGGTCGCCGCCGGCGCCGCCGGCCGCCAGCACGCGGCCGTCCTCGAGCACGGTCAGGCTGTGGCCCAGCCGGGGCTGGGTCATGTCGCCGACCGGCTCCCAGGTGTCGGCCTCCGGGTCGTACACCTCCGCGGAGGCCAACACCTCCCCCTGGTGGATGCCGCCGGCGACGAGGACGCGCTCGTCGTCCAACACCACGGCCCGATGACCCCGCCGGGCTTGGTTCATCGACGCGATGGGGTTCCATTCGCCCGCTGCCTCGTCGAACATCTCGACCTCCGCCAGCGCCCGGGTGCCGAGCCCGCCACCGATGACGGCCACCTGGTCGCTGGGCAACTTGATGGCGCTGGTCTCCCCGCGGATATCGTTGAGCGAGGGCCCCTCCGACCACTCCCCCACGGCTTCCGCAGCGTCGCCTTCGATGACGACTCGCTCTTCGCCCTCGAACGGGACGAGGATCACCAGCGCGGCGATCACCGCCACCAAGCCCACCCCCGCCAGCACCAAGCCGAGCCGTCCCCGGCGGCGTGACCGCTTCGCCGTGGGCGGGTGAGCGGGCGCGGCGCACTCCCGGCAGCGCAACCCCACGTCGGTGCGCACCAGGCACCGCGTGCAGATGGGCGTGCCGCAGTTGGCGCACGTCAGCCGGGTTTCGGCCTGGTGGGCCTCGCAGCGCAACTGCTGAGCGGTCATGACGGTCTCTCTCCGCGTGTTCGCACGATGATGGCACGGACCCGGTGCCGAACCCCGCTGTCTAGGCGTCTTGCTCGGCGGCGTCCCCACGAGCCGGGACGGTCTCGGGCTCGGGCGCCGGGGTCGCGTCGCCGTCTCGACGACGGACCCACACCCCGGCGGCGGCCAGCCCTAACGCGGCGATCACCCCGAGAGCCAGCAGCCAGCGCGGATCGAGCGCTGCGGGGTTGGGCAGGCTCACGCGCGCCGCGACGATGTCCTGGCGGCCCGTGTTCTCGTCGCCCAACCGCGTGTCGGTCCACGCCGCCAGCGCCTCGTCGTTCAAGCTGTCGATGGCCAGCCGCGACCCCATGTCGGGCTCCAGGTGTGGGGCGGCGCTGGGGCCGACCTGTGAGCTGAACCCCTGTTCCACATCGGAGATCCGGGCGTTCTCGAACGGCGGCCGGCCGTCCGTCGAGGTGGCCACGAACGCGTCGGTCATGACGTTGTCGGGATCGCGGCGCCGGTCGTGGAACACCACGTCGACGCGCCCGTTGGGCGCCACCGAGACCGCCGGCAGGTACTGGTCGGTGCCGTCCTCGGCCGGGTTGTCGTTGACGCGCGCCGGCTCGCTCCACGACTGGCCGCCGTCGGTGGAGCGCGACAGGAACACGTCCGCGTCGCCCAAGCGCCCGTCGGCCCAGGCCGTGTACAGCGTGCCCTCGTCACCCACCGCGAAGCCGGGGAACGTGGGCAAGAAGGCCAGGAACCGCTCGGTCGGCATCAGCTGGTCGTCGATGACCACCCCCTCGCTGAAGCTCTCGCCGCCGTCCTGCGAGCGGGTGAACACCAACTCGAACGGCTGGTCCCACGGCGGGCCCTCGAGGTTTTGGAAGTCGCGGACGTCGTCTTTGAAGTCGGTGTAGACGACCATGAGGTCGCCGGTGGCCGGATCGACCCGCGGCACGGCCGCGCCCACCCGCTGGCGCTGGGGGTCGGAGACCTGCACCGGCTCGGAGAAGGTGCGTCCCCCGTCGTCGGAGCGCATGGCCATGATCGGCGCGCCGCCGGGCATGGCCAGCGTCCCGACCTCTTCGGCGTCGACGTAGGTGACGTGGATCGTGCCGTCGTGGACGGCCACCTGGGCCTGGAAGTTGAGCTCGCCGGCGATCTCGACGGGCTCCGACAGGGTGCGGCCGCCGTCGTCGGAGCGGGCCAGCCAGAGCGTGTCGGGGTTGTTGCCGCGGCCCACGAGGTTGACGTAGGTCACATAGAGGGTCCCGTCCTCGTCGAAGGCGACGTCGGGTGCGTAGGCCCGGTCGAGGCCTTCAGGCAACGGCAGCGAGGTGGTCCCCCACACCTCCCCGCCGTCCACGCTCCAGTGCAGCGCCGCGCTGAACTCGGGGCGATCCAACCGCTTGGCGATCACCACGTTGTCGGGGTTGGTGGGATCGCGGGCGAGCCCCGGCGAGTTGTGCGCCTCGATGTGAGCGGCCGGGTTGACCCCCACGTCGGCGCCGGGTGCGATCGACGGCTCGCTGTACACGGTGGCCACCACACCGCCCAGCGCGACGAGGAGCAGCACCGCCCCCGCAAGAACGAACAGCACCCGACTCAATGGGTTTCCCTTTGACGGCACGACACCTCACACGAGACCTCGTTCGACGACGCGCCCCCGCATCGCGGCGTCACGGAGGCTGGCGCCCGTGACCGCGGTGCCGCGCCTGCACGTCACGCGTCGGTCCAAGCCCAGACTGACGCCAACATGAGTTGGACGCATCTAGCCCACGCCACCACTAGTTTAGAGAGCCCGCTTCCGACCGCCAACACAAACCGACCCGAGCCGCCGGAACCGAGGGCCCCATGGAACGCGCGCGCCAGCTCGCCGGGACGCTTCTCCTGTTGGGCGTCTGGGCCACGGTGGCGCCCTATGTGGGCCCGGCACTCGGCTTCGTTGTCCAAACTCGCGCGGTCAACGAGTTCGTGACCCACATCGTGCCGGGCGTGCCGGTCCTCGGCGTGGCCGCGTTCGCCTGGGTCACACGGCGGTTCCCGCTGCCGGCGGCGCTGCTGACGGTGCTGTGCGGCTTCTGGATGACCGGCACCCACCTGCCGCTGCTGCTGCAGGCCGCTGAGGGCGGCATCGACTGGCCCAGCGCCATCTGGCACAGCACGCCGGGCCTGGCGATCTTCGTGGTGAGCGCGGCGATCGCTACCTACGCCTTCCTCGAAGAACGCGACCAGGAGCGGTCGTCCCGCCGCTGATCTCTAAATGTGTTCAACACTTACATCCCGCCCAGACCGGGTGCTACGTTCCCGATAGTGGCTCGCGGGCCACAAGGGCCTTTGTCGGGCGGTCCGAAACGGTTCGCCCCGATGCCAACGGTCGTGGGTCTGCGGCACGGTGAGAGAGTCGTATCGGGCAACGACGAACAGGGGATGGCGATGGAGCTGAGCAGACGACGGTCGTGGACGGGAGCGCTCATTCTGATCGTCGGCGTGAGCCTGGCGTTGGTGGCGGCTGCCCTCAGCCAGGCGGCCGACGCTCAGGACGGGCGGGACGAGCCGACGGTGGAAGCCGCCCGACAGGTCACGGACTCACCGCAGCCGCTGCGGCTGTTCAACAGCCCGACGCTGGCGGTCCATCCGGACGAGCCGCGCACCGCGGTGGTGGCCGTGGGCGATTCACGCAACGGCGGGTGCGGCCTTCACGTGACCCGGGACGGGGGGCTGTCGTGGTCCACCGCCACCCGGGATCTCATGCCGGACGACCTGCCCCATTGCGTGCACCGCAACTACGGGCCCTACAACGCCTCGGCCTTCAATACCGAGGGCACGCTGTTCATGGCCATGGGCGGCTCGTCGGAGGACACCGAGCCGGCCCACCCCAACGGGCCCATCACCGCGCTCATCGCGCGCACCGACGACCTCGGCGCGAGCCACGACACGTTCACCGTGGCCGAGCCCGGCAGCTACACCTACGAGCCCGAGGACGGCTCGTCGCAGGAGGGCTTCGAGCAGCACCGCTACGCCAGCCTGGCCACCGACCCCACCGACCCCGACACGCTCTACCGGGGCTGGCGGTTGAGCATCGGCGGCGTCGACGCGCCGTGGGGGGCCATCCCGGTCCGCTCGATGATGGCGGTCTCCGACGACGGCGGCGAGACCTGGACCGAGCCGATCGACCTGTTGGACGCCTCCGGGATGGACTCCGAGGTGCACGGCTCGGACGTGCCCATGCCGGTGGTCGGCCCGGACGGCACCGCCTACGCCTTCACCAAGGAGCGCCCCGAATCCGGCGACGAGACGCCGCCGTCACGGCTGTTCATGTTCACCTCCACCGACGGCGGCGAGACGTGGGACGGCGAGGTCGTCTTCGACGGCGTGCCCCAGCTCGACAACCCGGACGCCGCGGTCGACCCGAACAACGGCAACCTGTACCTGGCGTGGAGCCAGCGCGGCGAGGAGCGCAGCGACCCCGCCGACATCTACTTCATGGCCTCCACCGACGCCGGTGAGACGTGGACCGATCCGATGAAGCTCACCGACGACGCCACGCTGGGCTACAGCAAGTACCACCCCGGCATCGAGGTCGCGCCGAACGGGCGGGTGGACGTCGCCTGGTACGACTTCCGCAACGATCCCTTCTTCGACCCCGAGGAGGCCAGCGCGGGATCGATGGGCCGCGCCGCCGGTGAGCGCTACTGGGACGTCTACTACTCCTACTCCACCGACGCCGGCCAGTCGTGGTCGCCCGAGACGCGGATCACCGACCGCAGCATCGACGGCGAGCGGGGCGTGTCGTTCGCCAACAACGACATCCGCGGCCCCATCGGGCTGGGCTCGACCAACTCGTCGACCTACGTCACCTGGGCCGACTCGCGCGCCAGTGACGCGGACCAGGTGGCCGAGGACGCCTACTTCACGCGGGTGCGGCACGCGCCGGGTGAAGCGGAGCTGGGCCCGGCGACCTCCTCCGGCGCCACGTGGGGCATCATCGGCGCCGGCGCGGCGCTGGCGGTCGGCGGGCTGGTGCTGCTGATCGGCATGCGGCTGACGCGCGGCGGGTCCGCACCGCAACCCGAGCGGGTCCGGGCCGGCGGCCGAGGCTGACGCCGGCCAGGAGGCCGAACGACCCGCGACACCACGACCGGGGCCCCGCTGCAGCGGGGCCCCGGTTCTTGTTCCCGGAACCCCGATACGCTGCGTAGCGGCCCATAACTGCTAATAGATGTTCGAGACATGCATTGCATTGTCACTTTGACTGCGCAAGGATGGCCGGCAACGCCGGAAACGACATTGCTAGTGGGAGGGGTTCCACTTGTGTATGCTCACTGGGCATGTCGTGGTCGGCGCGACCACACACCGATGCGGGAGGTAGGAATGGCACGGAACAGCTTGCGGGCAACGATCATCCTGGGCCTTGCGGCCATGGCGTTGTTCTCGTCGGCCACGTTGGCGTTCGCGCCGCACGTGGCCCGGGTCGAGGTCGAGCCGGGCACGGCCAGCCCGGGCGACGAGGTCAGCGTGTTCGGCCCGGACGGCTACGGCGAGACCAACCCGGTCGAGATCCGCTGGGACGAGCCCGACGGGGAGGTCCTCACCACCACCGAGACCGGGGAGGGCTTCTTTGCGCCCTTCGGGCCGGTCGACGTGGAGATCCCCGACGACGCCGAGAACGGACAGCATCTGATCGTGGTCACCCAGGAGCTCGACGAGGGCGAGCGCCACATCCGCGGTCTGCCGGCCTTCGCCCAGGTCCAGGTCACCGGCGGCGCGGAGCCGGCCGGCGACGGTGAGACCGCCGCCAGCTCCGCCGATCCCGGCGCCGCGGAACGGGTGAGCACCCTTGCCGAAGCGGAGCCACCAGGGCTTGGCCTGCTCGTGCTGGTCGGGGTGGCCTCGCTCGCGATCGCGCTGGCGGTCGCGGCGGTCGTGGCCAAGGCACTGGGACGCGGCCCCGGCGCGGAGAAGGTGCCCCAGACGACGCGCTCGTAGCCACGGTCCCAGGACCCCTGTCGATCGACGGATCGGGGCCGGGCGCAGCCTCGCGGGGCAGGCGCGCCGGCCCTCGCACCACACATGGAGGAATCGATGCGCACGTTGTCTGCACTTGCTCAACCT
>CAYQMQ010000131.1:0-6097 GCA_964418395.1 uncultured Actinomycetota bacterium | reverse complement strand
CAACACATCCGCGCGGACACAAAGCGGGATCATGGCACACGCCCCGATGCCGGCGCTGCCGTTCGGATCCCGTGCAGAGTTCCTGCGTTCCTGTGCGCTGCTGATGGTGGCCGACAGCATCCCCGATAGCTCGCATCGGGACATCTCGCACTGGCGGCAGTTGCGTGTTTGCGGGTTCTCGGTGGAGGGGGTCGACGGAGGACTCGTTGAGCGTCGGGACGTCCGCTTCCCTGGCGAGGGCGAAGATGCACTATTCGTACATAGCAGCTGTCGGACGGGAGAGGCACGCCGGCGAGTACCAGCGCGATCAACGCCGAGAGGGCTGCCGGCGGTTCGGTCAAGGAGTTCCTGGCGTTTCTGTGCGACGCCGAAGGTCGGCTTTCAGTGTCAGCGTCGAGCCTTGGTAGGGGCCGCCGTCGGTCACGGTCCGTGCCGCGCCGGTGAGACGTGCTCGTCCCAGCGCCATCCGTCGGTGTGGACCAGTTCCAGCAGGCGTTTGCGCCACTCGATGTCCGACTCGGTGGCCCCAGCCGCCCCCTCGGCATTCACGGGCAGGCCCTCTGCCTTGAGCGAGTCGGTGTCCGGCGGCGGAGCCTCTGGGGCTGTCCCACGTCGATGTACTGCCGGGTTAACAGCAACGAGGAGATCGCGGACTCGGTGGTCCGCAGGGTCAAGGCCGACACGCCCGCGTTGGGCAGTTCCGCGCGCACGACGTGGAGCAGCTCTCCGAGCCGGGCGACGTTCGGCGGCACGGCGGTGTGCACGTCGTCGCTGTGGAGGTAGTGCAGTACGGGGTAGGCGAAGTGCTGCTGCGCGAGCTGGGACAACTCCGAGCTGAGCGCGTGCAGGTGGGTGTCCAGGCCCCGCAGCGATCGTCCGTCCCAGGCGCGGCGGAACACGTCCGCCGGGCTCGACCCCATGGCGGCAATCGAGGAAGCCACTCGCCGTTTGTGGGTCTCAGCCGAGACCACGCCGAGGACGTAGGTGACGACAAGCGTTATCAGCGAGAAGCCGGTCAGCACCGACCCCACCGAAGCGAGCTGCCATAGCGTGCCTTCGGGGCGGTAGTCGCCGGTGCCCAGCGAGAACGTACTGAAGCCGGCGTAGTACACCCTGGCCCATCCGTCGGCGGGCTGGCCGCTGGTCGCCTCCACCACCGCGGCGTCTCCGCCCATGAACACCAGCGACCAGCCACCCCACAGCAGCGCTACCCATGTTGCGAGCACGACCACCACGATGGTGAAGCTCGCCGCCTGCAGCGCCTTGTGGTGGCCGCCCCGTTTGGACTGACGGGGCGGTAGGCGCCACAGGCTTTTCGCGAGCAGGGCGGTAAGCGGACCCCCGCGGGCGGCTACGGGCAGGACGGTGATCGCCAAGTCGACGAGCGCGACCGCGACGAGGCCAGTTCCGACGACCACCAGGACGACTGACACGGATCCCTCTCTCGGCAGGCGACGAACCGCGGTCGGGGTCTTACGGCAGGCTGTACCCAGCGGCCTTGACGTTGAGCGTGACCGTATCCGGGTCCGTGCGGCCCAACCGGCCAGCACTGCCTTCCGTGTGCGCGTCCCACTCTGTTACCCATCGTCTCTGCGAAGTGTGAGTGAGCACCGGAACCTGACGTCGATGATCAGCGAAAGGTGACATCGGTGGGCGGGGGTTCCTCGGCTTGTAGTTTAGGTGGTCGTGGTTGCGGTTGTGAGGCTGTGGTGTTCTCGGAGGCGCCATGAGGGGCCTTTGATGTTGAAGACCACGGCGTTGTGCATGAGTCGGTCGAGGATGGAGGCGGCGACGACGGGGTCGCCGAAGATCTGGCCCCAGTCGGGCAGGCCGCGGTTGGTGGTGACGATGGTGGGGTGGCGCTTTTCGTAGCGGATGTTGATGGCGTGGAAGAAGGCGCCGGCGGCGTCGCGGTCGGCGATGGGAAGGAGGCCGACGTCGTCGATGACCAGGACGGTGGGGGCGGTGTAGGTGCGGAGTTTGACGGTCCAGTTGCCGTCGTGTTGGGCGCGGGTGAGGGTTCGGGTCATGTCGTCGGCGGTGGTGAAGTAGCCGCGCCAGCCGGCTTCGACGACTTTGATGGCCAGGGCGACGGCGAGGTGGGTCTTGCCGCAGCCGGGCTGGCCGAGGAACAGCACGGGGCGGCCTTCGGTGACGAATCGCAGGGTGGCGAGGTCGTCGATGAGTTTGCGGTCTACCGAGGGTTGGAAGTCGTAGTCGAATTCTTCGAGGGTGCGGCGAAACGGGAAGCGGGCGTAGCGCAGCCGGGCGGCGGTGCGTCGGTTGCGGGTGGCGGCGGCTTGATCGCCGATGAGCTGGGCGAGGAATTGGATGTGGGTCCAGTGTTCGGTGGTGGCGGTTTCGGCCAGGGTCGCAAAGGTCTCGGCGGCGTGGCCCAGCTGCAGGTAGCCGAGGTCGTCTTTGAGCTGTTCGTAGGCGCTCATTGGTGTTCCTGGCGTTGGTAGATGGCCAGGTCGGGCTCGGCGACGTCGTAGCCGCCGCCGACGTCCAGACGGGGGGTTGTCTCGCCGTGATCGCCACCGTGGGGGCTGGCCGGGCGCAGCGGATGGAGGTGGCGTCTGGTGGCAGCGGTGAGCGCGGCGTGGACGGCCTCGGTGTGGTGGTCGGGGTCCCACACGTCGTCGCTTCCGGCTGGGGCTTGGGTGTGGGTGGCGATGGTGTGGCCGGCCCAGCGCACGGTGAACTGGGCGGCGTCGACGTCGTGGCGGACCTCGACGGTCTGGCCCAACACCGCGGTCGGCACCGAGTAGCGCACGCCGCGCCAGTTGATCAGCGGGATCGCGGGATGCACCCGGCGCGGTTCGCGATAGGCGGTGTCGAACGCCACCGGCGGCAACGGCAACAACCGGGGGCGCTCGACTTCGAGGCGCACGGTCGGCGCGACCTGGGTCACGCGGTGGGCCACGGCGTGCACGCGACGGTCCAGCCACCGCTGGGCCCGCTCGTTGAGCTGGCCCACACTGGCGGGCGGGTGGAGGTCGCATTCGGCTAAGAACCCCTCGCGCAGCTGACGAAACGGCCGTTCCACCTTGCCCTTGCGCTTGGCGTCACCGGCCTGGCACGCCTGCAGCACCATCCCATAGTGGCCAGCGAACGCCACGGCGGGCGGATGCAGCGTGAACCGCCGACCCTGCGAGGTGCCCAGCGCTCCCATGCGGTCGGTGCGCCCGATCCGCGGCACACCCCCGGCCGCCTCCATGAAGGCCACCAGGCCCGCGAAGGTGTGCTGGCGGTCCACCGAGGTCGTAAACCACCAGCGACGCCACCGCGACCACGACAGGATCATCCCAAAGCACCACAACGGCGTCGACCAGCCCCACGCCGCCGCCGCATCCGACACGTCGGCGAAGTCGAACTGCGCCTCGGCGCCCGGGGCGGTCTCAATGGGCACCGAGGCCGCCTTGGCCCCTTTGAACCGCGGGCCCCGCAGCGCGCGGACCGCTCGCACCACCGTGACATACGAGCCCTCAAAACCCTCCGCGGCCAACACGTCATAGATCGATGTGGACAACAAGGCCGGATACTCACCCACCAGCTCAGCGATCCGCGCCTGCCACCGAGCCGTCAACACCACCCGATCGCCAGCAGGCCGACGCTTCGGCGGCGGACCGCCAGCCTTGACCCACTGCGCGATCGTGGTGCGGTGATAGCCCGTGGCCTCAGCGATCTCGGTAAACGACATGCCCTCGGCATGCATCCGAACGACATCCATGAACTCCTCCTGGGTCATCATGGTCAGCGGGTCCTCCCGGCTTGGTTGGCGTGAAGCACCACCAAGTTGGGAGGGCCCACCTCATTTCCGGAGGAACCCCCACCGATGTCGGTTTTCAGTGATCGCAGATGTCGGGACTCAGCGCCCGCTCACACGAAGAATGCCGGAGCCTTTCCCCCGGGTGGTCGCGAACCCCCGTGCCGTGACGGTTAGCCCGCTGTTGTCCCAAAGACGGAAAGGCTGTAACCGAAGCGGGGAGACCAGCTATGGGACACAAGGGCGTCAGCGCCGCGCCGCGGCTGTTCCTTGACGGTCTCGCCGAGTCACTCGACCTCGTTGCGCGCCGCACGATCGCGGCGATCCACCCCGTAACGCTCGGTGGCCTCGTTCTGGCTGGACTCGCCGGTGACCAGCGCCAGCCAGATCTCGTACTTTCTTTGGCGGTCCATCTCCGCTTGCGACGCCGACCCCCTGATCCTGTCCTCCTGCTGCCACATCGGTCATGGCCTGTTCCTGTCGGTCGGGCTCCACGGCCAAACCACGTTTGGAGGTTCTGGCGGGGCAATGCCATGGTCGGCGACAATCAGCCACAGGGGTCCTCGTAGAGACCGCGCATCGAGCCGGTCCGGAAAGCATCACCCTGGACGGGGGGTCAGTCGGTTGTGCGCAGCACGATCATCACGGCATCGTCGGCCTGCCCGTCCTCCCAGGCAGAGACATCGGCGCGCAAGCGGTCGAGTACCCCCTCGGCTGACCGCCCGGCCGCGTCGCGCAGCGCCTGCTCGAGGCGGGCGGTGCCGTATTCCTCGTTGCCGTTGCGCGCCTCGGTGATCCCGTCGGTGTATAGCAGCAGCAGCTCGCCCGGCGCGAGGTCGAGCTCGGCGGGGGCGAGCGCGAGGTCGTCGAACAGCCCCACCAGCAGCCCCCCACAGGAGACCGGCTCGACCTCGCCGTCGGCGCGGACGCACAGGGGGAGGGGGTGGCCGCCGCAGACGATGCGCACCCGCACCGGGCCCTCACCCATAGTGAGGCGGGCGCACACCGCGGTGCAGAAGGACTCTTCGGGGTCGTGCTCGATGAGGGCGTCGTTGAGTACCGCCAGGATCTCGGCGGGGTCGCTGGTGCGGGTGGCGGCGGCGCGGATGGTGTGGCGCGCCAGCGAGGCCATCGATGCCGCCGCGGCGCCCTTGCCCCGGACGTCGCCGAGCACCACCAGCCACCCGTCGCCGGTGGCGATGACGTCGTAGAAGTCGCCGCCGACCTCCTCCGGCTCGGCGGGGTCGTAGCGGGCGGCCAGCTCGACGCCGGGGAGCTCCGGCAGCCGCCCGGGAGCCAGCGCGTCCTGCAGCGCCTTGACCAGCTGGCTGCGCTCCTCGTAGAGGGCGGCGTTGTCCAACGCGATTGCCGCGCGCTCGGCGAGGTCAGTGGCAAGGCCGACGTCGTCGTCGGTGTGGCGACGCCCCGACTCGGCGTAGGCCAGCGTCAGCGCGCCGATGACTCGCCCGCGGGCGCGCAGCGGGACCGCCACGAGCGAGCGCGGAGCGAGCTCGCGCAACAGCGCCAGATGCTCCTCGTCGTCCGCGATGTGTTGCACCAGCTCGTCGGTGATCTCCGGCAGATGCTCGATCTCGCCGGTGGCCACCGTCCGGGCCGGGGCGTACTCGCGGCTGTAGCCGTAGGCGTGGCCCAACCGCCGCAGCAGCTGGATGCGGTCGGGGTCGGTGTGCGACACCGCGGTGGGCCACAGCTGTCCGTGCTCAACCAGGTCGATCACACACCAATCGGCGAGGCGGGGTACGGCCAGCTCGGTGAGTCCGATCAGGGTCTCGCCAGTCTGCAGCGAGGAGCCCAACAGTCGGCCGGTCTCGGCGACGAACTCGCTGCGCTGGCGGTACCGCTCGCGCTCGGTGACGTCCTGGCACACCCCCAGCACACCCGCGACCTCGCGGTGTGTGTCGCGCACCGCCCGCCCGCGGCCCTCGATCCAGCGCACCTCGCCGTCGGCACCGACGGTGCGGTAGACCACCGGCCCCACGGCGTCGCCGTCCAGCGCGGTCTGCAGCCGATCAAGGCTCGACTCGCGGTCGTCGGGGTGCAAGCGCTCCAACCACGCCTGAGTAGTGCCGCCGAAGGCGCCCGGCTCGAGCCCATGGAGCCGCTCGCACGTCGCATCCCACACCACAACGCCGCTGCGCCGGTCCCACGACCACGTGCCAACCCCGCCAGCCTCCAGCGCCAGCGCGAACAGCTCCTCCTTCCGCCCCTGCGGGTGCAGCTCTGCGCCCATCGGCCTCCTCGCTCGGTATGTTACGAACTCCGCGCAACGCGGAGACCGGGGGTCTGCCCACGAGCGTGCTGGTGCCC
>CAYQMQ010000130.1:3674-6161 GCA_964418395.1 uncultured Actinomycetota bacterium | reverse complement strand
AGCTGTCGCAGGCGTCGTTGATCCGCAGCGGCCACCGGCTGCTGCACGAGGTGGACCTGACCGTGGCCGCGGGCCAGCGGTGGGTGGTGCTCGGCCCGAACGGCTCGGGCAAGACGAGCCTGCTGCAGCTGGCCAGCACCTACGAGCTGCCCTCGGCCGGCGAGGTGTGTGTGCTCGGGCAGCGCCTGGGCGCGGTGGATGTCCGCGAGCTGCGCCGGCGCATCGGCTATGCCAGCAGCGCCCTCGAGCGCCTCGTCCCGCCGCGGACGTCGGTGCGCGAGCTGGTGGTCACCGGCCGCAACGCCACGCTGCGCCAGTGGACCGACCACTACGACGTCGGGGACTGGAAGCGGGCCGACGAGCTGCTCGCCCAGATGGGGCTGGCCGCCCACGGCGACCGGCATGTGGCCACGCTGTCGGAGGGCGAGCGTCGCCGCGCCCACATCGCGCGCAGCCTGATGGCCGAGCCCGAGCTGCTGCTGTTGGACGAGCCCGCCGCCGGCCTCGACCTCGCCGGCCGTGAGGACCTGGTGGCCCGACTGTCGGCGTTGGCGCGTGCGGGACCGGACGCGATCGTCTTCGTCACCCACCACCCTGAGGAGATCCCGGCGGGATTCGACCACGTCGCGCTGTTGCGCGACGGCGGCGTCTTCGCTGCCGGGCCGCTCGAGGAGGTGTTGACCGCCGAGGCACTGTCGGAGTGCTTCGCCGTGCCGCTGCAGCTCGAGCGCCACGGCGGCCGGTTCTTCGCCTGGCGGGCTTGAGCCGGCCGTCGCCGCCTCGTGATCAGCGACGGTGGGTCGTGATCGCGCTGGCCCGCCGCAGCCCGTTGAGCACCGGCTGGGTGATGCGCCGGGTCCGCTCAGTGAACCACTGCTCGCGCATGCGCTCGCTGCCGGCGCTGACCGCCCCCAGCGCGAACGTCGGATAGGGGTGGACGGTGCGGAACACCTCGCTGATCTTGGCCTTGCGTGCGATCGCCCCGGCGAGCTCGGCGATGACCTCCCCGCCGGCGGGCGCGGCGACGGTGGCGCCCGCCATCCGCCCGCGCGGGTCGCCGATGAGCTTGGCGAAGCCGTGTGGCTCACCGGCGGTCACGGCCCGGTCGACCTGGTCGTAGTCGATGCGGGCCACCGCGGTGTCGTCGCCCCAACGCTGCCGTGCCCGGTTCTCGGTCCACCCGACATGGGCGACCTCGGGGTCGGTGAACGTGACCCACGGCACGGTGTGGTAGTCGGCGGTGCGCACGGGGGCGAACAAGGCGTTGAGCGCGGCGATGGCGGCCTGATAGCCGGCGACGTGGGTGAACGGCAGCACGCCGGTGACGTCGCCGGCGGCATACACCCCTCGGGCGCTGGTGCGCAGCCGCGAGGTCACCGCGATGGCCCCCGTCGCGTCGGTGCGCACCCCGGCGCGATCCAAGCCGATGCCGTGGCTGCGTGGCCGGCGTCCGGTGGCAGCCAACACGGTGTCGAACGGCACCTGGTGTTCGCCGGCGGCGCTGGTCACCGCCAGCCGGCCGTCCCCGGGCCAGCCCTCGGTGCGCGCCACGCTGCTGCCGGTGCGAACGTCGATGCCCTCGGCCGCGAAGCGCTCCGCGATCAGCGCGGACGCTTCGGGGTCTTCGCGGGGCAGGAGGCGCTCGGCCATCTCGACCAGCGTCACGTGGCTGCCCAGCCGAGCGAAGGCCTGAGCCAGCTCGCAGCCGACGGGGCCGCCGCCGAGCACCGCCAGCCGCTGCGGCAGCTGCTCGAGGATCCACACGGTGTCGGTGGTGGCCGGCTCGATCGCGGCCAGCCCGTCGACGGGCGGCAAGACCGGCTCGGAGCCGGTGGCCACCAGCACCGTCCGGGCCGTCAGCGTGTCGCCGCCGGCGAGCTGCACCCGACGCGGGCCCACGAAGTGGGCGTCGTCCTGGTGGACGGCCACCCCGAGCTGGCGCAGGCGGTCAGGGGAGTCGTGGGGCTCGATGTGAGCCTGCGCGCCGCGGACGTGTTGCCACACGCGGGACAGGTCGACGGAGGGCTCGGTGGGTTCCACGCCCCACCGGTCCGCGTGGCGCATCCGATGAGCCACCGAGGCGGACTCGATGAGCGCCTTGCTGGGCACACAGCCGGTCCACAGGCAATCGCCGCCGGGGGGTCCCCGTTCGACCAGCGCCACCTGCGCGCCGAGCCCGGCCCCGAGCACCGCTGCGGTCAGCCCGGCGCTGCCGCCGCCGAGCACCAACAGATCGAGATCGCGCGATGTCATCACCGGTGTCCTTCCGTGCGCCCTGTGGAGGCCCGCGCCCGCGGAACCGTAACGGCAGGGAGGGCGGCTCACGGCGGCCGGCTCCGCCGAGTGGGTGTTGCTCGGAGTGGTGTGCGATCATCGGGGCTGTCATGTGGGCCCGGTGGCGGGTCCCCGTCCGGCCACGCCCGCGACCCCCCCCCCCGGATCGGACACGATGCGAGCGGGGGGGTGGGGGAACTCCTCCGGCATTCC